>JAPLGR010000593.1 GCA_026390045.1 Chloroflexota bacterium
GGGGGTTCCCTTCATCCCTTCCCGCAACATGCTCGGCACCGATACGTTTGAGCACAGTTCCGCGAAGATCGTGGCCGACCCGTGGACGGGTAAGCCGATCTGCCTCCTGCCTGCCTGCTACCCAGACGTGGCCATCATCCACGTGACACGCTGCGACTGCTACGGCAACGCGCAGGTTGAGGGGACCGCCATCGAGGACTTCGAGCTGGCCCGCGCGGCCCGGCGTGTGATCCTCACAACCGAAGAAGTCGTCTCGGACGAGGTCATCCGATCGGCGCCCTGGCGCACGCTGATTCCGTTCTTCCTGGTGGACGCGGTGATCGAGGCCCCGCATGGATCGCACCCCTGCCAGATGCCCGGGCGCTACTACTTCGACGAAGAGCACATCCAGCTGTGGCTCTCGCGGTCCAAGACCGAGGAAGGCGTGAGTGCCTATCTGGACGAATTCGTGTTCGGGGTCAAGGACTTCCAAGCCTACCTGGAACTCATCGGCGGCAGCGCGCGTCTGGAACAGCTCGCCCGGACCGAGCGCCTCGCGGACTGACGGAAACGGGGAGGAGCAACTTCGATGGCAACAAACTACACCCCCACGGAGATGTTGGCCTGCGTGGCGGCGCGCGTCTTGAGCAACGGCAAGTCGGTCTTCGTTGGCACGGGACTGCCGATGATCGCGGCCATGCTTGCGCAGAGAACCACGGCCCCGGATTTGCTGATCATCTTCGAGGCGGGAGGAATCGGCCCCCGGATCCCGGTTCTGCCAGTGTCCGTCGGGGATTCGCGGACCTTCCATCAGGCGGTGGCAGCCTCCTCCATGCATGATGTGATGTCCCTCGCGCAGGCGGGACACGTCGACTACGGATTCCTTGGTGCGGCGCAGATCGATCGCTTCGGGAATGTCAACACGACGGTGATCGGCAACTATGATCACCCGAAAGCCCGGCTGCCCGGCAGCGGCGGGGCCAACGATCTGGGCTCCTTCTGTCATCAGACAATCGTGGTGATCCGACAGGACGTGCGCAAGTTCGTCAAGAAGCTGGATTTCATCACGACCCCCGGATACCTCACCGGTCCCGGCGCCCGCGAGCGCGCGGGATTGCCGGCGAACAGCGGGCCGTATCGCGTCGTCACGCAGCTGGCGATGTACGGGTTCGACAAGGCGACGTGCGAGATGGAACTGATCGCACCGCACCCCGGCGTCACCACCGAGCAGGTGCAGGCCGAGAGCGGCTTCCCGATCAAGGTGGCCGAGCATGTGAGTGTCAGCGAGCCGCCATCCAGCGAGGAGCGCCGCCTGCTGCGGGAGATCGATCCCAAGGGCCTGGTGATCGGCGGATAGAGGATTAGGCGCGAAGACGGAGAATGCCCGTTCAGGCGTTCTCTGTTCCGGAGGCTGACCGCGCACCCGACATGTGCCCGTCGCCACCACGGTGCGCCTGACGGATCGACGGCGCGGTGGACGCAGATTCCGCGGCCGCGGTTGAAGAAGCCGCCCGCAAGTCGCGAGAGCCAACGGCATCGACCTGTCGCGGACGGTTCTCGCCCACGACGCGCATAACTGGTCACCCCCTGCTCTGCAGTGCTCCCGCGCGCGTGTTGTGACCCAACTGGGGCCGACCTCCGCCGCTGTGAGTCCGCGAGGGGCATTGGCGACCCCTCACCGCCTGGTGCCGATCCCTTCCGCTGCCGTGACAGAGACTACCACCGGCCCCGCATGGCCGCTGGCGATCGCCCCTCCGACGCGGGGCCAATCTCGGCCGCTACGAGTCGCTTGAACTCGAAAGCCAGGCGGATATCACCACCCCCATTCCATTCGACCCACGAGATTTCAGGATTCTGGTGGAGTTCACCTCGGCGTCCGGCACAACAGTGGGGGTCGGGGCCTTCTGGTGTCACAGGAAGCCAAGCCAGGCCTTGGACGCTGCGGGGCAATGGGAAGCCTGATCCCGGGTTTCTTAGCCGAGCGCGGCGGTCGTTCAGGCTGCAGAGGCAGCCCCCTGTCGACAGCACCCAGGTCTGGTTGCCGGGGGAGTCCTCAGGGCAAAGTGGCTCACACCCCCCAAGCTGGCTGTAGATCTCTTGCCCTTGCCCAGGCGCTCAGTTCGCGCTTGAAAGCCTTGATTGCCCTTGTTGAGATCGTGGACCCCCGGTGCGAGCTCGAGGAGCCGACCTCCCACCCGTCCACGCCTTTGCCGACCTCCGCCACGGTGCCCACGTTCTCGTGGCCCAGGACGATCCCTGGGGGCAGGAGGCCTTCGAAGTAGATGTCCACATCCGTACGACAGATGCCGCAGTACTTGATCTTGACCACCACCTCACCGGGCCCTGCCTTCGGCATGGGCCGGTCCTGAAACTCGATGGTCTTCAAGGCGGTATAGACTGCAGCTTTCACGGAAGCCTCGCTCTCAATCCGGGACTTCGGTCTCTTTCTCCAGCACCTCGGCCAGAGTCTTGTAGCCCTCGCCGCCGAACGACTTGAACTGCAAGGCGAGCAACTCTGAGAACTTGAAGCCTTTGGCGTTGATCCAGTCTCGATGCACCTTGTCTCCCCGCCCGATCATGTGTCGAGCCAGGTCCATCGAAGATTTCGAAAGCTTGTCACACACTGGGCAGTGGAAGCTCATCGGCGACCTCCCAATTCACTTGGATGAACGGGCTTGCTCCTTGGCCCTGAGCGCTCGGAACACCTTCTCCGGGGTGATGGGCAAGTCGTGGATCCTTACCCCCACGGCCTTGTAGATGGCGTTGCCGATGGCCCCTGCCGTCGGATTGGTCAGTCCTTCGCCGGCCTCTTTGGCGCCAAAGGGCCCCTCAGGCTCGTACGTGTCGATCTCCAGGATCTTGGTCTCCGGCATGTCCAGGGATCGGATCAGTTTGTAATCACCAATGGACGGATTCAGGATCTTGCCGTTGTCCATCGGCTGGTCTTCGCAGAATCCATAGCCTCCGGCCATCATGATCGCCCCCTCCAGCTGGCCTTCAATGCCGACGGGGTTGATGACGGTGCCGCTTTCGTGGGCCGTGGTCACATTGACGAGCTTGTACCTGCCCGTCTCCGGGTCGACTTCCACCTCGGCTGCCTGGACACCGAAGCTGTAGGCGGGGGAGATCATGCCTTTCCGATGCGGAGTGTAGTGCCCCCGCCCCATGATCGCCTCGCCGTCCTTGCCTCGGATGGCCTCCTTGACCACATCGAAGTAGGACAGCCCCTTCTGCGGGCGATCCACGAGGTGAACCCATCGGTCTTTGATGTCCAGGTCATAAACGATGTTGGCGCCCATTTTGGCGCCGGCGAACTCCAGCAGCTGGCGCTTGGCGTCTGCGGCGGCCATCTTGACCGCATTGCCGTTCATCAGAGTCTCGCGGCTTCCCCAGGCACCAAGATCGGGAGGACAGATGCCGGTATCGGCGGCATGGATGCGGATGTCGTCCAGGCGCACCCCCAGCTCCTCGGCGCAGATCATGCTGAGCGTGGTATCCGAGCCCTGGCCGATGTCACAGGCGCCGGTGAACAGGTCCACCTTGCCGTCGATGTTGATCCTGACCACCGCGGCGGAGAAGGCATACGGCGTGTCGAACCAGTTGAAGATACCGCCCGACATGAAGCCATAGGCGGCGATACCGATCCCCCGGTTCGGAGGCAGCTTGCCGCGCTGCTTGATGTGTTCCTCGATCTTGTCCAGGCACTGGTGCAGCCCGCAGCTCTGGATATTGGCCTGACCCGGAACCTCATAGTTCGGCGTCATCCCGTTTCTTCGCCTGATCTCCACCGGATCGATGCCAAGCTCTTCGGCCATCATGTCAATCTGAGATTCCCCAACAAACACTGCCTGGGGAGCGCCAAAACCCCGCATGGCGGATGTCGGCGCCGTATTGGTGTAAGCCCGATACCCGTCATACCGGTAGTTCGGATACTTGTACGGGAAGGACGAGAAGAATCCGGTCAGGTAGAGCGCGGTAGCACCCATGGAGGTGTAGGCCCCGCCCTCGGTGATCACCCGGACCTCTTTGGCCAGCAGGGTGCCGTCCTTCTTGGCGCCGAGCTTCGTGTAGTAGATCATCGGGGTTCGGCGCTTGCTGGCGGTGAACTCCTCTTCACGCGTGAAGACGATCTTGACCGGCTGACACAGCTTCATCGATAGCAGTGAGGCGCAGAACTGGGCGGAGTCCAGCTCGAACTTGCTCCCAAAGCCGCCTCCGGTGGGAGGCTTGATCACCCTCACGTCACCTTCCCTCAGACCCAGCATGTCGGCCAGGAGGACCTGCATGTAATAGGCCGCCTGGGTTGAAGTCCAGACTGTGAGCTTGCCGCTGTGGTCGAAGCTGGCAATGGCATCATGCGTCTCCATGCAGACATGTGCCTGCGAGGAGCACCTGAAATGGTCTTCCCGAACAAGGTCGCACTGCTTGAAGGCTTCGTCGACGTCCCCCCACTCAATGTGGCGCGTGACATTGATGTTCAGCTCCACGCCTTCGTGAACCTGAGGGGCGTCTTCCTTGATGGCATCGAGCGGATCGAATACAGCCGGCAGAAGCTCATACTCGACCTCGATCAAATCGAGCGCCTCTGCGGCCGTGTCCTCATCCACAGCAGCCACGGCGGCCACCGGGTCGCCGATGTACCGCACCTTGCTCCGACAGATCATCTCCTCATCGCACAACTCCGGGAAGCGCCGCCAGATCCCCTGCTTCTTGCCCAGCGTGTCCTTGCCGGTCACGATCCCCTTGACCCCGATCAGTTTCTCCGCCTGACTGGTGTCGATGCTCAGGATCTTGGCATGGGGATGGGGGCTTCGCAGGATCTTCCCGTACAGCATGTTCGGCAGGACCATGTCGAACGTGTACTTGGCCTTGCCGGTCACTTTGTCCGGGCCATCCACACGATGGACTCGTGTGCCGATGACGTTGTACTTGCTCATCGCTGCTCCTTATACTCGCCCCTGGCCACGGCGCTCAAGGCTCGGATGATGCTGTTGTAACCAGTACAGCGACAGATGTTGCCGTCAATGGCTTCTTTGATCTCATCGAGGGTCGGGGTTGGCTTCTCATGAAACAGGCCAGCGGCGGACATCAGCATGCCCGAGGTGCAGAAGCCGCATTGAAGAGCTCCATGATCGAGGAACGCCTTCTGCAATGGATGGAGCTCTGTCCCCTTGGCCAGACCTTCGATGGTCAGGATGTCACCCCCGTCCGCCTGTAGAGCGAGTATGGTGCATGACTTGACGGCCATGCCGTTCAGGCTCACCGTGCACGCGCCGCAGGAAGCACTCTCGCAGCCACGCTTGGTCCCGGTCAAATCCAGCTCGTTCCTCAAGACCTCGACCAGCAGCGTCCCTGGCTTGACATACAGCTCGTAAGGCTGGCCGTTTACCGTCAGTTTCAGTTCCTTCTTCATCGGCGTGGCCCCTTCCTAGGCTTGCCTGGCTCGATCGAGAGCCTTCTGGCCTACTCGCGGCACCAAGACCTTCACCAACTCCCGCCGGTACTCCTCGGAGGCCGTGACATCAGATATGGGATCCGCCTCCTGCGAGGCCACTTGCCCGGCTTCCTTGAGCAGACCCGCCGTGATCTTCTTGCCTCGGAGCACTTCTTCTGCCTTCTTGGCCCTCAACTGGGTCGACGCACAGGCGCCCAGCACGATCCGGGCGTCCTGGCAGACGTCTTTGCTCGTGCCCAGCGTAATCGACACGGCAACTGCCACCATGGCCATGTCGGTCTCTATGATGTTGAATTTGGTGTAGGCCGCGCCGGTGTGAGGCGGGGCTGGCGGTACTTGGATTTCGACCAGCAACTCGTCATGTTGCAGTGCAGTCTCAAAGTAGTCTTTGCAGAAATCCTCGACCGCCATGGTCCTCTTGCCCTTCACGCTGGCCGTGGTCACAGTCGCGTTCAGGGCCATCAACACCGAGGTTGGGTCTCCAGCCGGGTCAGCATGACAGAGATTACCGCCGATGGTGCCCCAATTGCGCGTCTGGATGGAGGCAAGCCGGTGCTCCATCTCGGCCAGCACGCTGAAGCTATTCTTCATCAGCGGCGATTTCTCGATCGCCCGGTGCGGGGTCAGGGCGCCGATTCTCAGCCCTGCCTTGGCCTCCGCCTGGACGTAGTTCAGCTCTGTGATGCCCTTGATATCAACGAGATACTCCGGTGCGATCAAGCCTTGCCTCATCAGGATCAGAAGAGACTGGCCGCCGGCGATGATCTTGCACTCGTCCTGATACTGGCTCAGGAAGGCAAGGGCTTCCTCAAGCGTCTTGGGAGATAGGTACTCAAAGTCCCTGATCATTCTCGTCTACCTCCTCGATGACTGTCTGGGTCCGATCACGATGGCCCCGCCTAGCCCTTCTTCTTACCCACAACTTCGGCCTTCAGTTTCTCCTGCAGGTTGTGGGTGAACTCCCTCTCCAGGTCCTTGGCCTTGGCCCGCATGATCCGTTCGCCGAAAGTGGCCAGCTTGCCGACGAGGCTGACATTCGAGTGATAGGAGACCTCCACGCTATCCTTCGAGAGTTCGGTCAGGTCCACGGTGGTCTCTTGCGTGAAGGTGCCGGCCTTGCCGATGTCTGCACCCCGGCCAACCGCTTTCACGTGCCGCGGCGGATCAATCTCGGCCAAGGTGGTGGTGAACTTGAACCTCACCGAGATCGGCCCGACCGACTGTTTGACGATGCTTTCATAGGTCTTGTCGTCGATCGCTTCCATCTTCTCGGCGCCAGGAATACAAGAGGCGAGCGTCTCTGGCTTGAGCAGGAAATCCCACACCTCCTGAATAGGCGCGTCCTGCAAGGTGAATTTCCCCTCTAGGAGCATGGCGGACTAATCCTCCTTCCGTTGTTGGGTTTCGCGGTCAGTGGCAAATGGGTCTATGGCACTGACCGGAATCACCGATGGTATTGAGAACTTCCCGTTGGATCCTGCACCCGGAACAGGCGGGGGATCTTCCCTCGTGACCTCTCCCGGTGTGCCAAGATACCCCCGGTATTCCCGGCAGAAACACAAGTAATAGTGCCTACCTCTGTAGAGGGCGCATTCCTCACACAACCTACTGGAAAAAGGACACACCATTCCTTCTTTGGCCACCGGTACGAATGCTCCTGAGACGCTACCACAGGCCAGGGACGCCACGGGCCAGACACTGCGGGATCCCAAGATCTCTCGACTCACGCTCTAGGCCTCGGACAGACAGTCGCGGGACGCCTTAGTCACTCCGAGAGTCCGAGTCAACCGGCTACGGTTTGACCGAGAGTTCCGGCCCCTTCCAATCCTTCAGGGGCCTCATCCACTCGGCCCGCTCCACGAATTCGTCGTGGGCCAGCGGCACTGGCGGATGGCAGACATGCTTGGGATCGAATTCCTCCTTTACCTTCAAGAGCCACAGGTGGTAGTTGGGACCGTAGGCAGGCCCGGTCAGATAGAGCGGCTGATGTGCGCCCAGCAACGAAGTATAGAAGCGCTTCCGGATGTTCTCCTTGGACGTTTCCAGATAGAACTGGTCAACCCCATTGGTGTTCTCGTCCGGGTCCCAGTAGATGAGGAACTCAGAGTAGCCCTGGTGACCCAGCTCGAAACTCTGGAACCAACCGGGGTCGCCATAATCAGGCATCAGCGGCGGCGTGAAACCTTTCTTCAGCTTGGCGTAGTTTTCCCCATGGGGTATGGAGTGTTCGAGCGTCTCGATGACATAGTCCACAGAGACATATCCGCCGCACATGAGCCACATCCCTGCCGAATCAGCATTCTTGAACCAGGATTCGTCTGTCGGGCGGGTTCGCCGCGCTTCTCCGCCCAGGGGCTTGACGATATCCATCAGTACGCGTTCTTCGTATTCAAGCTGCTCCTCCGAAGTGAATCCCACCAGCAGTACGCGCAGAACATGGAAATTGCTGATCGACTCCTCCGTCTCTTTCGACCATAGTTCCCAGAACTCTTCCTTTGACTTGGCCCGGGCGATCACGCGCCAGAAGATCGGCACTTTGGTGACGCCGGCTCCGATCTCAGCGTTGGCCATCTCGACCATGACCTGTCGCATGGCTTCCTTGCTCGGCATGGTGAAGTTGATCCACCTCACTCGATTGGTGGGAAGCTGCAGACAGGTGTCGGGCGAGATACCAGATGGCGTAAGCCTCTCGGGCTGGAACGGCAACAGCTTGATGGCCATCTTGGTGACGATTCCGAGGAATCCTCTGTGCCCGGTGAACCCTCGCAGCAATCCTCGGAGGTCTGGCCCCGGCCCCTCGCCCCAGAAGGGGTCGTCCTGGAGAGCCAGCGAGCCAAGCCTGACAAGTTCGCCGTCGGGCAAGACGAGCTCCGTCCCCAAGATCCGCCTGTGAGGCAGACCAATGCGGTAGCTGAGAGGCGACCATCCGTCGCCGATCATGTTGGCGATGGCCGACACTTGCGAGCCACCCCCACCCACGACAATGTACATCCCCCTCTTCAACGCCTCTTCCTGGAGCTGCGAGTAGATCACTCCGGAGCCGACGACGGCGTAGAGATGCTTGTCGTCGACCTCAAGATCGTTCATCCTCTTCAGGTCTATCAGCAGAGCATCCGCAACATGTGGATGGGAACGGGCGCCGTAGAAGCCAGTGCTGTACGGAAGGTAGGCAATCCCAAAGCGGTTGCAGGCCTTGACGAGCCTCTGAACCTCCTCCGTCGTCCTTGGCATCGCCACACAGCCCGGCACCCGAGTCATCACCCTCTCATACCCCAAGCCACACTCGTAGCCTCCCGGGCCAGCCCGGTAACCCTCACAGATGGCCGGGTCAGCCGAGACGTATTCAGGACCGACGATCGCTTCCAGTACCCGGTATGCTTCCTTAGATATGGCCATCCCCAGCTCCCTTTAGCCCTCGCGGCCAATGGCTGAGAGGACGAGTTCGGAGAAGTCGAAAACCTTCAGGCTTCCCTGATTCTTGTTGACGGCTTGGGCGAAGTTGTCCTTGCACCAGGGACAGGCTGAGACGAGCGCTTCAGCCCCCACTTCCCCGACCTCCGTCAACCTCTCCTCCGCCGCCCACGCGGCAAAATCGGGGAATGCTTCTCTCGTTCCTCGACCGGCTCCGCAACAGAAGGCGTTCTCCCTCATCCGCGGCATTTCCACGAGCTCCACTCCCGGGATCGAGCTCAGAACATCTCTTGGCGGCTGATAGACCCCGTGTGTGCCCCGTCTGCGCTCCAACGGAGGATCCACCACTCCCCATTGCCCGCGTGTTCCTGCCCACGGTACCCAGGGCTCACTGAGCCGACTCAAGCTACACGGATCGTGGTACGCCAGCCGCAAGTCAATCCGATTGGCGAACTTCAGAGCGCCCTTCTTGATCCATTCGTCCACATACTCGACGAGATGCACAACCCCGAAGCCAAGATCAGCGGTTGAGATACCCAGGATCTTGGGGTAATCAACCTTCCACATCCGGTAGCCCTCAGCGCAACTGACCAGAAGGGTCTTGGCGCCGGTTTGCCGGATCGCGTCCACATTGCGCTGGGCCAATTCCCGCGCTTCGTCAATCATCCCCACGGAGTAGAGCATGTTGCCGCAGCACCACTCATCAGGGAGCAGCATGAATGGAGTGCCCGACGCAGCGAGGATCTTCGCCGTCGCGCGGGCGATCTCAGGATGAGTGTAGGAGGCGGAGCAGCCGACAAAGTAGAGCACATCGGCCTTTGGAGAAGGCTTGATTCCGTCGGTGATCCAGCCCTTTCTGTTCTTGTGGGCGGCGCCCAGGGAATTGTGCTTCTCGATGATGCTGCGCGCGGCCTTTCGGTGTTCCGGCATCGGGCCTTTGCCATCTCTGACTGCCTTGACTCTGAGAGCCTCGAGGGTCAGCTCTATTTCCAGGTCGAGGTTGCGCTTGCAGCCCACGTCGCAAGCGCCGCAAAGCGTGCAGGCATAGAGTATCTTCAGGAGCTCGTCTGAGTATTCCAGCCTGCCCTCAACCAGCGCCAGCCCGATCCTCATCTTCCCATACGCGCCGTAAGAATCGAACAGATATCTTGTGGCGCTGGGGCATCTTGTGCTGTACTTGACACCCGGCATATACACATGGTCCACCCAAGTACAGCCTTTGCACTTGACACAGCGGCTCATGTCAAAGACGAAGTTCTCTACTCTCGTTACGTCAAGACTCACTTCCTTCTTGGGCATCTTGTCCCCTCTAGAAGCATAGATTCCCGGGATTCATGATGTTGTTGGGATCGAACGTCTTCTTCACCCGCCTGAGCGCCATCGTGTAGTCGGCTGTCCTCTCATACACCAACCGGGTCAACTCCTCCCCATAGGGCCTGGTGAAGAGTGCCCCTTCGCGGAGCAAGACCTTGGCCGCTTCACCGTGCAGGCCCTTCACCCTTTCCACTTCGGAGGGGCTGGACGGGTCATAGAAGAAGTCGAATTCCAGCTGACAGGCCCGGTTGTGCTCGATGGGCTGCAGATAAGCCCCGATGTCGCTGATTGGGTAGCCGTGTCGGGCAGCCGTTTCTTCGACCTTGCCGATAAACTCCGTTGCCCGGGCGGGCTTGGTGATGAAGAACAGACTCTGGCATCCCCCTTTGTAGCGTTGCTTCCAGTAGGTAGCTTGCTCGGGCCAAGGGTTGCGAAGCATGGGCAGCAGCTTCCTGCCCAAGTTGGGGACTCCAGCGAGATTCTCGGCAAGGTGCATCTCCGGGAATCCGTTCCTCAGGATCTCACCCAGCGCTCGTTCCTCGTATTGAATCTTTTCTTCTGGGCGTCTCTGCATTCCGCTGATCACCAGAACCAAAGTCCAGGCCGGCAGGGATGCACGAAGCTTCTCGAATCCCTTGGGCCAATCGTCTGCGAGGATGGCGGCCAAGTTGATGTTGTTCAGCAGGAGGCATTCCTGGCCTATTCGGATCCTCAGAATCCTGTACACGAACTCGACCGCGTAGTTGAGGTCACGAACAGGAGCGAAGAGCATCTTGTCGATCTTGGGCAGGTACTCGATCTTGAGGTTTGCCCAGGTGACCACCCCCATGGTGCCCTGAGCGCCCTGGAGAAGGCGGTAGAAATCCAAACCCGGTCCGGAAGGGTTCCCGCCCTTCGATGGGGAATCAGGGTAGCCCGTTACGCTGGCCGAGCCCGTCCTGAAGACCTCCCCGGTGGGCCAAACCACCTCCATGCTTTGCAGGGGTTCGCCGTAGTCATACACCGTATTGGTCGGCACTTCTCTCTCGAGGGTGTCGGTGACCACGGAACGCGAAGGGTGGGGCAAGAGCGGCATCATGACCCTGAGGCCCTTCTTCCCCAGTTCGCTGGTGAGCTGCTTCCAGGTTACCCCGGCTTCCAGCCTCACCCTTCGGTTCAGCTCGTCAATCTCGAGCACGCGGTTCATTCTGGATAGGTCCAGAACAACGCCTCCCTGCTTCGGAATGGTGGCGCCGTAGAAGTGAACAGCAGAACTGACGGGCACGACCGGCAGGGAATGCTCATTGGCAAATTGAATGACTTGGTGAACCTCGTCCGTGTTCTTGGGCTTCACCACATAGTTCGGCGCTCCGGGGGGCGCCAGGCTGAAGTCCGTCGAGTATGCCTTCAGGACCTCGGGGTCATCGGAGTAGCTCTCTGACCCGACCAGTTTCAGGAGTCCTTCTCGTATACTCATCCTTGGCTTCCTCCCTCGCGTGTCCTGGTTCGCTCACGCTTCAGTTCTTGCCTCTCAGGCAAGCCCCCGAATGCGGGGAACCGATGCTCCAAGAGGTTTGCGTCTTGACGAAGGCTGTGGTCTCCGCGGCTTCCTCGGCTGCATCAAGTGTCGGTGTACTCCTCAGTGAACCGGAGCCAGATGTATTGGGTAGTCTCGGTATGGCCTCCCCGCTGATCTCGATGCAGCGCTCAGGCCCCCTTCTTGGGGGATCTCTTGTACATCCCCAAGCCAGGCTTGAAGGTCTTGTCATCAAGGAACTGCTTGAAGCCCTGTTCGCGCTCATCTCCTGCGATGAACCAGAGCTGCTCCTGCTTGGAGATGAGGTAGTCCTCCGACGTGTCCCAATCGAGGTCCTGGACTCTCTTGAAGGCGTCCTTGGCCCCCTTCACGACCTCCGGGCCCTTCTCCAGAAGAACATCGGCTATCGCGCGGACACGTTCGCGCAGCTTCTCCCTCGGGACGGCCTCGGTGACCAGCCCCAACTCGGCCGCCTTGCGGCCGTCGAACGACTCGCCGGTCATGATGTAGTAGAGCGCAGCTCGAGACGGCATCATCTCAGCCATGGCCCGGGGTACGTTGCCGGCCGGGAGGATGCCGAAGTTCACCTCGGACAGGGTGAATTGCGCGTCCTCGGCCGCAATGGCAATATCGCAGGACGCCATCGGCAGGAATGCCCCACCGATGCACCAACCGTTGACCATGGCAATCGTCGGTTTCTGAAAGTACCTCAGCCGGCGCCACTGCCATTCCCAGTTCAGTCGGCGCACCTTGATGTTCACGATGCGCGGCTGGTCCTTCATGTCCCGGAAGTATTCCTTGATGTCCATGCCCGCCGAGAAAGCTGTCCCTTCCCCCGTTAGGACCATCACGCCACAACGATCATCGGCCTCGACTTCGTCGAGGATCTCCAGCATGCGAAGACTGATCGCCGGATTGAGAGCGTTTCGCTTCTCCGGCCGATTCAGCGTGACCCATGCCACTCCCTTGTCGTACTCGAGCCGGACGATGTTCTTGTCCACCTTCGTAAGGTCAATTGCCATGATCTCTTTCTCCCTTCAGTGTATTGGCATGGGCAGTGCATGCCTTGCACCGATCTGCCCGTGCGCAAGATTGGGACTCTCGAAACTGCGCCTGTCCCGAGGCTGGCTCTTGCAGCTCATCCTCCGGATACGGGCGGCAGGATCAGCACCTCATCCCCCTCTTTCAGCGGCGTCTCCATGCCCTTAAGGAACTCAATCGTCTGGCCGTTGACCATGATCCGCAGATAAGGAAGAACGGCGCCACTGTCAGGATCGAACAGGCGAGCAGAGAGCTTGTCCCCCCAGCGTTCTCTCACGTGATCCAGGCAATCCTCTACCGTCGATCCCTGGGAGAGGTCGATCTCCGTCAGCTTCTGACCGATAACCTCTTTGAGCCCCAAGATCGCGTGAAGCATGATCTTCATCGTGTGGCAACCTACAACTTCAGCGCGTCCGCAACATACACCAGTCCGAGTTCAACCAGTTTCGCCCGGGTGGGCGTTCCTGTCTTCACATCCCATCCCCGCAGTGAGTAGTACTCATCCAGCATCTGATCCAGGTCTTGTCTGCTGATCACGTGTCCCTTGGACGCGCCAGCCTTCAGCGGTTCCGTCATCAGTCTCTCGGGGAGTGTGTCGTCCGCACGAGTGAAACCTTCCCGGACGTTGAAGGCCTTGGCGAGGTTGTTGACCCGTTCGCCCACTTTCAGGACCTCTTCGGGGGTGAACGACAGGCCCGTCACCGCCTCCATCAGTGTCGCCGTGTTCTGACAGGCCGTGGCGGGGACGGCCATGTCGAGGAGGAAGCCGCACATCGTGGCGCAATCGAGGGTGACTGTCCGGACGTCCTGGTTCCATATCGTGAGCTTACCCTTGCCTTCTGTGGCGAAGCGATCTACTTGCCAGGGGACGGGAATGCCGAAGACCTCCTGGAAAGCATAGCTCCTGCAGTGATCGGCGCCCGTGTAGGAGGTGGCATATCCGAGGCCGTGGGCTTTGAGGGCTCGCACGTCGTAGCCGGGAAGCTCGAGCCCCTTGACCTGCATGGCGTACTTCTCCGCGCCCCTCCCTATTCTCTTGGCTGCGGCCAGGCTGCCGTCGGCGAGGAGGTCACCCAAGCCATTGCGGAAAGCGATCTTGCGCAGGACCTTCATCATGGCTTCGTCATTGCCGAAACGCAAGTCGATGCCGTCCGTCTCCTCGAGCGTAAGGATGCCCTTCTCGAAGAGCTCCATGGCGAACGCAATAGTCACGCCCGAGGAGATGGTGTCGAGACCCAGTTCGTCGGCAAGCCGGTCGGCAGCGATGATGGGATCGACCTCGCCGATGCCGACGCCGCTCCCAAAGGAGTACACCGTTTCGAAGTCGGGGCCCTCGGTGAGGATGCCGGCGTACGCGCCCGTCTTTGCGACCTTCAACTGACTGCAGCCCACAGGGCAGTCGTGGCAGTGTTCTCTGCCAATCTTCCGGGTGGCCTGCGCGTCTCTGCCGATCCCTTCGACAGGCACGAACTCTCCCGTTGCGGACCAGTTCTTCGCCGGGAGGACACCCATGGCACCGGTGAGATCTGCAACCATGGGCGTGCCGTGACGAGAGAACTCCGGATAGAGAACGGGGCTTTCCTTGAAAGCCTTGAGCATCGCCGAGCGGCCCGCCTTGTACTTCTCGTCCGAGGCGATCGCGATGGTTCCGGTTCCTCGAATCGCAATGGCCTTCAAGTTCTTCGATCCCATCACAGCCCCGAGGCCCTTGCGCCCGACAGCCCTGCGCTCATTGATCATGCACGCCATCTTGCTCAGGTGCTCTCCGGCAGGACCGATGCAGCAGACGCGCACGTTCTGATCATGCAGCTCGTTCTTGATCAACTGCTGGCAATCGAAGGTGAGCGTCCCCCAGCTCTGGGCCGCATCATGGAAACTCACCTTCCTGCCCATGACAGCGACAAAGGTTGGCTTGGCCGCCCTTCCCTCGATGATGATTGCGTCCCACCCGGCGAACTTCATCTCGGTGGGGAACTCGCCTCCGGACAACGCCATGCCCACGGCGCCAGTAAGAGGGGACTTCCCTGTCACAGCCATCCTGCTCGAACAAGGGACGCCGGCCCCCGTGAAGGGCCCCGGAGCGAAGACGAGGATGTTGTCGGGTCCAAGGGGGTCAATGCCCGGCTTCACCTCATCGAAGAGATGCTTGATGCCAAAGCCTGCTCCGCCGATGAAGTCCCGCGCCATTTCCTCCGGCAACGGTTCTTCCTCAAATGTCTTGTTGCTGAGATTGATACGCAGGGTCCTGCCTGCGTACCCTCCTGAATACATCTTCGCCTCCCAAGGTCGGGCTACCAGCCTAGTTCAGTGCACCTCTTCACTCCGCCCGTGCTTCCTTTCTGGATCCCGATCCCTCTACTTGCCGGCGACTTGGACAACTACGGCCGCCGCCGTGTCCCCAGCCGCGCAGCCGACGAACAAGCCATACCCTCCGCCGACCAAGATCAGCTCCTCGATCATCTCGATGATCAGTCGGAGGCCGGTGGGACCCTGCGGGTGTCCCCAGATGAGAGATGAGCCGTAGTGGTTCATCCCCTCCGGTTTGACTCCCATCTCGCGGCAGAAGTAGATGTCATTCACGGCAAAGGGATTATGGCTCTTGATCACCTTCACCTGTTCGATGGGGATGCCGGCCCGGGAGAGCGCCTGACGCGCCGCCGGGACGATGGCCTGGGCCATGTAACCCTTCTTGACCCGCGCCTCGCCGAAGGACGCCAGCTGGATCTCAATCTTCGGGTCACGGCTCAATTGGCGCGCTTTCTCGCGCGTGGAGACAACCATCCCGCAGTTCCCGTCGGCCGGATGGGTCTGTGTCCCAAAGGTGACCGTGCCTCCCTCCTGGACTGGTTTGAGCTTCGCCAGGCCCTCGGCCGTGGTGGGAAAGACGCCTTCATCCCCGTTCACGGTGGCCACGGTTTTGCGCCCGCTCGCATCCGTCACGTCGAGGGGCATGACCATGAAGCGACGCAGGAACGCGGCATCGTCCTTGAGCGCGTCCGTGTATTGCTGGTAGCGCAGGAGCGTCATCTCATCCTGCTCCTGTCGAGAGATGCCTGCCTCCTTAGCGACGTTCTCAGCGGTGGCGAGCATTGCATTGCCGGCGTATGGATCGAAGGCGAAGTTGTCCAACACCCAGTCTTCCTTGTCACCGGTGCCGCCCGCGCCCATCGGGTTGGGGTAGTACAGGTGGGGCCCATTGGAGCAGCGATCGGCGGCGATGGCCAGGATCACCCGCTCCTCGCCGGCGGCGGCGCAGGTTTCCAGCTCGTATCCGGCCAGAGCCGTCAGACGGGCCCCCGTCGCACAGGCCTGCCCGACCACGGGGCCAGCAATCTTGCCGGCGCCCATCAGCCCCGCCAGCCACGGTCCGCCGTAGAAGCTGTGCTTCTGAGGGACCGTGACCCCGAAGTAGAGCCCGTCGAAGATCTCGACTGGGATGCTCCGATCCTTCATGGCCCGCGAGGCAACCTCAGCGGCGAAGGGGACGGCGTTGAGATGGGCGAAGCTCCCCTGCCATCGGCAGAACGGAGTGCTCCAGTACCCCCCGCAAGGTATGTAGGCGTTCTTGAAGAACATGGCATGAGCCTCCTGATCCAGCGCGTGTCGGCGGCGAGATGCGGTGCCGGAAGCCCGGCTACTTGCCCTTGAACTGCGGCTTCCTCCGCTCCAAGAATGCGGTCATTCCCTCCTTCTGATCCTCGGTACCGAAGGTGGACGTAACCACATCCCGTTCATACTTGAGGCCCGCGTCCTGGCCTGTGAGCACCGTCTGGTTGATGGCGCCCTTCGCCCGCGCCACGGCGATCGGTCCCTGCCTGGCGATGCGTTCCGCCAGTCGACGGGCCTCGGCCATCAGCTGCGTGGGCGGCACGGCCCGGTTAACGAGCCCGATTCGCACCGCCTCCTCGGCGCCGATCTGGTCGCCGGTGAAGATCAATTCGGCCGCCTGTCCCTTACCGATCGCGCGCGGCGCTCGCTGAGTCCCTCCGAAGCCGGGGAAGATCCCCAGCCCCACCTCCGGAAAGCCCATGCGGCTCTCAGTTGAAGCCAAGCGGATATCGCACGCCAGCGCCAGCTCCAACCCGCCGCCGAGCGCGAAGCCGTTGATGGCGGCGATGACTGGCTTTGGCAGGGCCTCGACCTCGTTCAGGACTTCTTGGCCAAAACGGATGAACTCAGCGATCTCTGCATGCTTCTTGCTCAGCATGGCGCGGATATCGGCTCCAGCGACGAAGGCGGCTCCCTCACCCGTGAGGATGACAGCTCGAACGGCAGGGTCGTCCCGCACCTGAGCGATGACCTGCTTCAACTCCCCGAGAACCTTCTCGTTGAGGGCATTCATCGCCTCCGGCCGGTTCATCAAGATGGTGGCGACTCCGTCCCTGACGTCCAGCTTCACGTCCCGAAGTTCCCAGGACTGGCCTGCGGCTGCCATCTGCCGCAGGAGTTGTGGAACCTTGAAGGTGGGATGACGCGCGGCCACCTTCTCCACCAATTCCAGCGCCCGCTTGGGCCCCATTTCGTTCATCATCTCGAAGGGCCCCCGCGGCCAACGCAGCCCCGTCAGTGCCCCGCGGTTGATGTCCTCAACGGCGGCCGCGCCCTCCTCCACCAATCCCGCCGCAAGGCCGAAGACGACACCCATTAGCCGTTCACCGATTTCAGTCTTGGCCGCCGGCTTCGGCTCGCCCTCGAGGTCCCACGGCTTCCCGGCCTTGAAGCGCGCCGTGTATCCCGCGGCAGGAGCGTAGAACTCGCCGAGCGCAACTGCCAGCGACTCGGCGGCATGGTAGCCGATCGGCAGCCCGGTCGCGTTGATGAGCGCGAAGGGCCCCATCCCGATCTGGAAGGCCTCCTTCGCGGCCGCGTCGATGGAGGGGATATCGGCCAGGCCCTCATCCAGCATCCGCACCCCTTCGTTCAGCCAGGGCACGAAGTACCGGTTGACGGCGAATCCTGGGACATCCATGACCTGGATCGGGATCTTGCCCGTAACCCGGGCGAAGCCCAGGAGCGCCTCAATCACCGCCGGCTCCGTCTGCTGCGTGGCAATCACCTCGACCAGGGGGTTAATCAGCGACGGAAAGAAGTAGTGCAGCCCCGCCACCGTTCCAGGTCGTCCGGTCACGGCCGCCATATCGGCGATGGACAGCGACGACGTGTTGCTGGCGAAGACGGTCCCTGCCTGGCACAGGCCATCCAGTTCCTTGAACAACTGCTTCTTGGCCTGCAAGTCCTCGACAATGACTTCGATCACGAGATCACAGTCCGCCAGGTCCTTCATGTCGGTCGTCCCCTGGATGCGGCCCCAGGTCGCGTCCCGCTTGGCCGGCGAGAGCTTCTTCTTCTCCACCCCCTTGTCGAGCGAGTCACGGATTCGGGCCAGCCCTGCCTGCAGCAGTTGATCGTTGATTTCGCGCACGACGGTGAGATAGCCCGACTGGGCGGCCACCTGCGCGACGCCCGACCCCATCAGTCCGCAGCCTACGACGCCAACCTTCTTGACATCCATGGACGCTTCTCCTTGTCGGACGAGCCTTCGCCGGACAGCTCCTGCCCGGAATGTGCTCCCGTTACGGATCGATCCCTATCCCCAGGATCCTGGCTGCATTGCCTCCCAGGATCT
>JAPLGR010000527.1 GCA_026390045.1 Chloroflexota bacterium
TGGCCAGATCCGGGGCTACATTCCCGAATGGGCTACTAACGGACGGAGACACCTGTCTCCCGAAAACGGCGGATCCTATGGAGGTCTTGGATTTGTGAGGAGGTGCTTATGTTCAAGGAAGTGACCCTGGGCGTGATCGTCGGCAACCGCGGCTTCTTCCCTAGTCACTTGTGCGAAACGGGCCGGAAGACCGTCCTCGACGTTCTGGCAAAGCAAGGGATCAAGACGGTGGCGTTGACCCCCGCCGACACCAAGTTCGGGAGCATCGAGAGCCTAGCGGACGCCGACAAGTGCGCATCGCTCTTCAAGCAACACGCAGGGGAGATTGACGGAATACTCGTGACGCTGCCCAACTTCGGCGACGAGAGGGCAGTCGCCAATGCCTTGCGTTGGTCTGCCCTCAATGTTCCGGTTCTGGTGCACGCCTTCCCGGACGACGCGCCGCAAATGACCATTGCCGATCGGCGCGATTCCTTCTGCGGCAAGATGTCGGTGTGCAACAATCTTCGCCAATATGGTATCCGCTTCTCGCTGACCTCGCTGCACACGATGGACCCTGAGAGCGACTTGTTCCTAGCAGACCTGCAGCACTTCGTCAGCATCTGCCGCATTGTCCGTGGGTTGCGTGGATGCCGGATTGGGGCCATTGGGGCCCGGCCGGCCGCCTTCAACACCGTGCGCTATAGCGAGAAGCTCTTGGAACGGGCGGGGATCAGCGTCGAGACCCTTGACCTGTCCGAGGTATTCGGGCAGGCCGCAAAGATCACCGCGAGTGATCCCCGACTGAAATCCAAGCTGGATGAGATCGAGACGTATGTCCCGACAAAGAAGACGCCTCCGGAATCGCTGACCAGGATGGCGAAGCTGGCAGTGGTAATCGAAGGGTGGATAGCGGACCGGCAGCTAGTAGCGAGCGCCATCCAATGCTGGACGGCGATGGAAGAGTTCTACGGCGTAGTCCCCTGCACGTTGATGAGCATGATGAGCAACAAGCTGGTGCCATCTGCGTGCGAGACCGACATCACGGGCGTTGTGGGCATGTACGCGCTCGTTCTGGCATCGGGTAAGCCGAGTGCGATCGTCGACTGGAACAACAACTACGGCGACGACCCCGACAAGGGTGTGATATTCCACTGCTCGAATCTACCCAAGGACGTTTTCGTACAGGAAACCATCCAGGCGGACAACACCCCAGTGATGGATTACCAGGCAATCATCGCCGGAACGGTGGGCAAGGAGAATACCTACGGAACCATCGTGGGACGGATGCGGCCTGGGCCGTTCACGTTCTGCCGCGTGTCGACGGAAGACTTCCGCGGAAGGGTCGTTGCCTATGTGGGAGAGGGGGAACTGACGGATGACCCACTCAAGACGTTCGGGGGCTATGGTGTGATCTGCGTCCCGAAACTACAGAAGCTGCTGCGCTACATCTGCGAGAACGGTTTCGAGCATCACGTGGCTGTGAATCTCTCCCAGACGGCATCCGCCGTAGAGGAGGCGCTGGGCGAGTATCTGGGTTGGGAGGTTTACCGTCACGACAAATGAGGCCGGCGTTTCCCATCAATGGAGCATTGTGCAAGACGGCAATGCTCCTCGGGTCCTGGCTCCGGCCCGGGGCGGCGGCAGCTCGACCGGAACGCGTTGGGCGCAGAGCCCTTCTTGAATGCGAATGCGGACAACGAGAAGAGCTGCATTTGACCGTTCGCGTCTGAGTGGGGGTCTGACACTTCTACACACTCACCAAGGTGGGGCGGGGTACCGTCATCCTCAAGAACCTGGCCGAAAGTGTGGGACCAATGACTGAGTTCAATGAGAAACAGGATCGCGTCCGCAACTTGCTCTTGCAGTCGGGACTAGAAGCGCTCCTGTTGCGGCGCGTCAGCAGCTTCGCCTGGGCGACGTGTGGGGCGTCGTCATTCGTGAACACGGCCGCCACGCATGGGGAGGCGGCCCTCTTGTTCACGCCATCTGGCCGTTTCGTGATCACCAACAACATCGAGGCACCCCGTCTTGAGAAGGAAGAGCATCTCGCCGTCCAGGGGTGGCAGATGAAGGTTGCCGCCTGGTATGAAAAGCAGACTGCCGTCGAGGAGCTGGCGCGCGGTTGGCGACTGGGTGCTGACGGGTCGTTCCCGAGCGCGACCGATCTCTCCATCGAGATCGCCCATCTTCGCGCCCTGCTCACGCCCGAGGAGGACGGTCGGTTTCGAACACTGGCTCGACTGTGCTCCCAGGCCATGGACGAGGCCGCCAGGTCTGTCCGGCCCGGTCAGAGCGAACGCCAGATCGCAGGCCGGATGGCTTCCGAATGTGAGGCCCGAGGGGTGCAGGCGATCGTCAACCTGGTCGCCACTGACGAGCGCATAGACAGGTTCCGGCACCCCCTCCCGACCGACAAGATTCTGACTCGGTACGCCCTGCTCGTTCTGTGTGGAAGGAAGTGGGGATTGGTGTGCTCTGTGAGTCGGTTGGTTCACTTCGGTCACCTCTCAGATGACTTGAGGCACAAGCAAGAAGCCGTGGCCCGGATAGATGCGGTCATGATTGCCGGCACTCGACCTGACCGGATCTTGAGAGATATCGTCCACGATGCGATATCGGCATATCAAGCCGCTGGGTTCCCGGACGAATGGCGCAATCATCACCAGGGCGGGCCGGCCGGCTATGAGCCGCGCGAGTATCTGGCAACGCCTGAATCTCTCGAGAGCGTCTCCGCCGGGCAAACATACGCGTGGAATCCTTCGGTGAGCGGTGCCAAGTCCGAGGACACCATTCTCGTCGGCGATGCTGAGAACGAGATCCTCACCGCTATGCCCGACTGGCCCACCCTGGCCATTTCGGTAGAAGGGAGGACCCTCTCGAGGCCGGCGATCCTGGAGGTGACCTAGTCATCGGTCCGGCCTTGTCAAACGAACACGACCGGCGCCCCCTTGCGGGAGTCTCACCGTGGGCGCGGCTAGCCGCCAACGCGAATCGCGAGCAAGCCAGGTGACCACTCGGAGGTCCGGCTAGGGCCGCGCCAGGCGTTTGGGCTGGGCCGAAGAGGCTCAAGACGACCGCGCTGGATCATGCAAATACCAGACACACATTGCCCTATCAAGGCGCTTCCCGCATCGCACCACTCCCGCTGCCGTAGATGATGAGCAGTCCTGATTGGGGGCGCCTCCGCATGGTCGAGTGCAGAAGTCAATGACGTCCGACTTTGAGTCGTTCACTTCAAGTTGATCGTTTCCTGCAATTGACGATTGCACATGGCAAGCATCCTCCACTACCGAAGCGCGGGGAGGCGAATATGGCGAAACACAAATAC
>JAPLGR010000032.1 GCA_026390045.1 Chloroflexota bacterium
CTGTCGATCGGATATCTGTCGACGAGTTCCTCGAGCATTTCCGCTTGGTCTCGCCCGATCTGTCTCAAGTTCCTGCCCGAATTCAACATCTTCCAGGCATCTGGGACGGGGATTGTCTTTTTGTGGTCTATGCCAATGAGGTCCACGCCACGGGACGTGTCAATTAGCGAGACTTCATGCCCCCTAGCCGCCAAGAGAGATTTGAACAAGAGCCAGGTTTCTACGCTCTTACTGCTCGCAAAGAGTTCGGCCTGACTTACGGGGCTGGTTTCGATGCGGGGTGCCACCTGCTGTAATAGCCTTGACTGCTCCCGCACCGTGTTCAGGATCTCAGCAACCATGCCGGCCAGCCTATCTGGATCGCTCTGCTTGGGCGGCTTCACCTTCGGTGCGGGAATACTCGCGAGGCTCTCTCCCAGCTTCGGCCACCACATGTCGAAAGCCACCGTCAGCCGCTCCTCTGGTACTGCGGCGTCGCCGAGATGCTTGTTTATGTCTCGAACCAACTTGCGAGTGCCGTCCTTATCTGAGCGTGAATGCTGGAATTGCGACAGTGGCGGCTTCACGTCCTGGGATTCCAGATCGAAGAGGTAGGTGCAAACGAGCGACTCGCCGTGCTTCGATAGCGCGCCGGCCTCGAAGAGAACCCAAGGCGCGTTGAGGTTCTCCGGAGTCAGGCAGATTATCGAGAAGTTGGAGTCGTGCAATTCGCCGGAGACGACCTCTTGCCACTTCGCTCCCGCTTCGATGTCCTCGGCCGACATCCATGGATCCACAGCATTCAGGACGAACGGCAGCCAGTATCGTAGCGCCTCGGCCACCGCCCTGCTCCCGTCCCCAGACCAGCTCAGGAATACACGTAGTTTGTCCATCGCCATCAAGTATACACACCATTTCAACGAGCCGCTGGATGTGCCTTGTCGTTTGACATACTCTGCGCCGCCGCCGGTGGCGATAGGTCAGCGAGCTGCTGCGTCCCTGACGATGGTTTGGTGGCTCCCCCTCGTGTTCGAAGCAAGCAGACGCCGACTCTGAGTCGTGCTCGTTCCGCGTCCTCGAGATCCGATTCAGGGTCGGTCAGGCGTTGTGTCCGAGCCACCGAAGCAGACCTGCAAACACCAGGTCGAATTGATCTGGTTTGAGCGCCCCGGGCCGCCGGAGCGCCCGGACATTCGGATAGGCGGCAACGTTCTGAACAACGAAAGCCCCCGGTTTCAGAAACGGCACGTTGACCGCGACTTCGTACCGAGACTCCGCCGGCTCGTGGTGTGGGGAACGATCGTGACCAAGGCCCGGTCGGTGTCGCCGAAAGCGACGCTGACGATCAAAGCGGGACGGACCTTTTCGGTCATGCCGAGATCGAACAGCCAAACCTCACCGCGTCTTGGCATCATTCTCTTCGGCGTCTAGAAGGGCAAACATCTCGTCAGCCGCCCAAGCGATCTCCTCATCGTCCAGGGGGCCGGAATCGAACGGTACCGCCCGCCGGAGAAACTCGACCGTGAAGCACCGCTTCTCTTCTTCCGGCAAAGCTTCGAAGGCTTTCAGGAGCTGAGCCGTCGTGCTCATACTTCAAACCTACCCCGTTTCCGGCCACCCGGCAAGTCCGGATTCTTCTCGACATCTGATAATAGGGGCATGGCCTTACAGACGGAAGCGCTCGACGCGTTCCGACACCGCATCGCGCGGGATGAAAAGCGCGGCATGCGCACGGACGTGGTGGTTTACGCGAGCCAGGCCATGCTGGCGCAGATCAGCCAGGACCTCTCGCTGGAGCAGGCGGTGAACGTCGCCACGCTGCCCGGCATCGTCGGCCCGAGCCTGGCCATGCCGGACATCCATCAGGGCTACGGATTCCCCATCGGCGGCGTGGCCGCGACGAGCTGGGACCACGGCGTCGTCTCGCCCGGCGGCGTCGGCTTCGACATCAACTGCGGCGTGCGCGGCGCGACCACCTCGCTCACCGAATCCGAGGTGCGGCCGAAGCTGCGCGAGCTGGTCAACCAGGTGTTTCGCGACGTGCCTTGCGGCGCGGGCGCCGACGGCCCTCTTCGCATCACCGGCAAGCAGTTGGACGAGGTGCTCGAGACGGGCGCGCGGTGGGCGGTCG
>JAPLGR010000689.1 GCA_026390045.1 Chloroflexota bacterium
TCCTGCCAGAGGGCCGAGTCGTTCCCGGCACGGACCGCCAACAAGGGCTCGAGGGCTAAGGTTCGTTGGGTGCCCTGACGTTCACCGAACCGCCGGATGCGGACCCGCATGTCCGGTGGTGTGAGAGGGGGAGCGGGCGACTCGCTCTCCCTACTCAATTGGTGGATCGGTTGTGTGTCATGGCTAATTGCCTCGCCTCGGCGGCGACGGCGAGCCCAAGCACGAATGCCTGGCTGAGGAGCCAGGCAGAGGCTGACGTCCGGTGGATCGAGAAGGGGTTACTCGACGGCGATGGCTAGGCGAACCAGCGCGCCACGCCAATGACCACGGCGACCGCGGCGAGCGCCAGGCACCCGACGCTGAAAACGCGCATTGTGGCGCGCAGCACCAGGCGCAGGAGCATCAGCGCAAGGAAGCCGGCTCCGGCAATGAGCAGTGTGTTGATGACCGTGTGACTGTCGATCAGGGCCATCTCATCCCTCGGGCCAGACTGGGTGGACAACCCGCCCGTTCTTGACCACGAGGGATACAAGATTGGTGCCAAATCGGTACCCGAGATGCCGGTAGTCCGGGGCATCGAGGATGATCAGGTCAGCCTGCTTGCCGGGCTCCAGACTGCCAATCCGCTCCTGCCGGCCAAGAGCAGCGGCGGCATTGATCGTGGCAGCAGCGATGGCCTGCGCCGGGGTGAGCTTCATGCCCCGGCAGGCAAGCGCGATGACGAACTGCATCGACTCGCACCAGGCCGTGCCCGGGTTCAGATCTGTTGCCAGGGCGAGGATTGCTCCGGCGTCGAGCAACGCCCCGGCCGGCGTGTATCCCTGCTCGGCCAATCCGAATGGCGTGCAGGGGAGCGCCACGGCGACAGTGGAGGACCGGCCGAGCGCCTGCATGTCGGCTGACGGCGTCTGAACCAGGTGATCAGCCGAAACAGCGCCGAGCATGACGGCCATCGCGGTCCCGCCCAGGCTGGCGAACTCGTCGGCGTGGATCTTGATCGGGAATCCGAGCCGGCGTGCCGACTCCAGGATGCGGCGGCTCTGGGCCAAGTCGAACGCCCCTTCCTCGCAGAAGACGTCGACAAACGGCAGGTCATGGCCGCGCCAACTCGAGCGCATGTGCTTGCGAATGGTGGGCAGCATCCTGGTGCACACCAGTTCGACATAGGCCGTCGCAAGCCCCTTGAACTCTGGCGGCACGGCGTGCGCGCCTAGGAAGGTTGGTGCGAGCTCCAGCGGGCCCTCAGCATCCAGCCCCAGGATGGCGTCCAGCATCCTGATCTCGGCATCGGCCTCCAAGCCGTATCCGGTCTTCGCTTCGGCCGTGGTTGTGCCGTGGGCCAGCATGCGCGCCAGGCGAGGGCGCGTTGAGGCCATCAGCGCCTCCACCGAGGCCTGCCGCGTGAGGCGCACGGTGGAGGCGATGCCCCCGCCGGCAGCCATGATGTCCTTGTACGAGGCGCCCTTCAAGCGGAGTTCGAACTCCGCCGCCCGGTCGCCCATCCACACCACGTGCGTGTGAGGGTCAACGAACCCGGGCAGCACGACTCGGTTTCCGGCGTCGATCATCTGGCGGGCAGACAGCCGGCGCCGGAGCTCAGCCGTCTTCCCAACGGCCACGACTCGTCCGTCGGTGATGGC
>JAPLGR010000014.1 GCA_026390045.1 Chloroflexota bacterium
TGCGACGGCCAGGGCAAGGAGCAACGCGTGCCTTGGTCTCATGCAATCCTCCGTCCGATCGGATGTCCTACTGAACAAGTGCATTGCGCGCAGCCTGCTCACCGCCGTGACGGGAGGGCCATCAACGGCCATGCGCCGGCATTATACCTGTGGAGATGACCCGCGCCGCGTCAGGTGACGCGGCGCGGCAGGGGCGAGGGATGAGAGGTTCAGTCGGTGTAGGTGTAGAAGCCGCGCCCGGTCTTTCGCCCGAGGTATCCGGCATCCACCATCTTGCGCAGCAGCGGGGCTGGGCGGTATTTGTCCTCGCCCAGGTCGCGGTGCAGCACCTGCATCACGAACAGCACCACGTCCAGCCCGACCATGTCGGCCAGCGTCAGCGGACCCATCGGGTGATTCATGCCCAGCCGCATGACAGTATCGATGGCCTCGACGGTGCCGATGCCTTCCTGAAGGGCGAAGATCGCCTCGTTGATCATCGGGCACAGGATGCGGTTCGAGATGAACCCGGGTGAGTCCTTGGCCTCAACCGGTTCCTTGCCCATCTTGCGCCCGACCTCGACTGCCGTGGCCAGTGTGTCGTCCGAGGTGGCCAGCGCGCGGATCACTTCGAGCAGTTTCATCAACGGCACCGGGTTGAAGAAGTGCATGCCGATGACCTTCTCAGCGCGGTTGGTGGCCGAGGCGATGCGCGTCAGCGAGATCGACGAGGTGTTCGAGGCCAGGATCGCATGCGGCGGAGCGATCCGATCCAGGTCATTGAACAGCCTTAGCTTCAGATCGGGGTTCTCGGTGGCGGCCTCGATGACCATGTCCACTTCGCGGACCGGCTCGAGGTCGCCGGCGGTCTTGATGCCGAGCGCCGCCTGCTTCTGGGCTTCCGTGATCACGCCCTTGGCGGCCAGTTTCTCCACCGAGCGGGCGATGCCAGCCCGGGCGCGCTCAACTGCCTCCGGGATCACGTCGGTCATGGCGACCTGGTATCCGGCGACGGCCGCCGTCTGAGCGATGCCGCTGCCCATGGCACCGGTGCCGACCACGGCGATCTTGGTGACGTTCATGCTGTCCTCCTGTGCTGAGCGAAGCGAGAGAGCAGGATCTACTCGATCTCAACCGCCATGGCGACGGCCTCGCCGCCGCCAAGGCACAGTGCGCAGATGCCGCGCTGGAGCTTGCGGTCACGCAGCGCGTGGATCAGCGTTGTGAGAACGCGGGCGCCGGAGGCGCCGACCGGATGGCCGAGCGCGACGCCGCCGCCGTTGACGTTGACCTTCGTCCAGTCCCATCCGTCCTCGGCCAGCGCGTACCCGTCGGCCAGGACCTGCGCGGCGAAGGCCTCGTTCAGCTCGATCAGGTCCACTCGGTCGAGCGTCCAGCCGACGCGCTGGAGGAGCCGGGGGATGGCGCGCGCCGGAGCGATGAACAGTTCCTTGGGAGGCACGGCGGCCTGGGCATAACCGACGATTCGCGCCAACGGCTTTGAGCCAAGCGCGGCGGCCTTCTCGCGGCTGGCGATCACGACGGCCGCCGCGCCGTCATTCAATCCGGGGGCGTTGCCGGCCGTGACCCGGCCGTCGGGCTTGAAGGCCGGCTTGAGCGCGGCCAGCTTCTCAAGCGACGTGTCCGCGCGAGGGGTCTCGTCCTGCTCGACGCGCGTGATCTGTCCCTTGGCGCCGGGGATCTCGACCGCGACGATCTCCGCCTTGAACTTGCCTGCTTGGATCGCGGCCAGCGCCTTCTGATGACTCTGAAGCGACCACAAGTCCATCGCCTCGCGGGTCACCTCGTACTTCTCGGCGATGTATTCGGCGGCCATGCCCATGGCCCACTGCTCGAATGGATCCCAGAGCGCATCGAGCAAGACCGCGTCCATCACCTGCTGGTGGCCGTAGCGCAAACCGCCGCGCGCGAAGAGCAGGTGCGGGGCGCCGCTCATGCTCTCCATGCCTCCGGCGACGATCAGCGATGCGTCGCCGGCCTTGATGGCCTGCGCGCCGAGCATGCAGGCTTTGAGGCTCGAGCCGCAGACCTTGTTGACCGTGGTCGCGCCGACGGTGGGGGGCAGGCCACCGAAGATGGCCGCCTGCCGCGCCGGGGCCTGGCCCAGCCCGGCGGAGACGACATTGCCCATGATGACCTCATCAATGACAGCGGGATCGGGGAGGCCGGCGCGTTCGACGGCGGCCCGGACGGCCGCGGCTCCGAGACGCGTGGCCGGAAGCGGGCTGAGGGCGCCCTGGTAGCGTCCCATTGGAGTTCGGACCGCGCTGAGTATCACGGGTTCTCGGGCATCCGGCTTCGGACTCACTGTAATCCCTCCTCAGGCCGCTGCTCGAGGGTGGCGGCTACGACGGTGGTTCCAGCTCGAGCCATGCGAGGCGCATGCGCTGGTAGGTGATCTCCAGGGACTCGGGGATCACGCGCGTCTCGGCAGTGGTGGCCATGAAGTTGGTGTCACCCGCCCAGCGAGGGAGCACGTGCAAGTGGACGTGGTCCTCGATTCCGGCTCCGGCGGCGCGGCCAACGTTGGCGCCCAGATTGAACGACTCGGCGCCGTACGTGCGGCGCAGGACGCGGATCACCTGCGACGCAAGCCGCATCAGGTCAAGCTGCGTGGTGTCATCCAGCAGCTCGAGGCTGGGCTGGTGGGCAACGGGCACGACCATGGCGTGGCCGTTGGTATACGGATAGCGGTTGAGCATGACGAAGGCGTGGGGAGTCCGGTGCAGGATCAGGTTCCCCGGGCTATCAGGTGAGGAGAGGCAGGTGCAGAACAGGCAGCCGGTATCGCCCATATGCCCTTCGATGTACTCCATACGCCACGGGGACCACAGGTG
>JAPLGR010000684.1 GCA_026390045.1 Chloroflexota bacterium
GAGCAGGTTGTAGGTGACGATCTCGGTGGGGGCAGGCGACTCCTCGTCCTGAATGAAGTCGCCCAGGACCGAGTCCTCTTCCTCGTCCGTCGGCGTCTCCAGCGAGAGCGGCCGGCGCGCCACCTGGATCATGTTCTCAACCTTCTTGGGCGGCACCTCCAGGGCCTCGGCCAGCTCTTCGGTGGAGGGATCGCGGCCCAGACGCTGCGTGAGCTGGTGCGAGACGCGCAGCAGCTTGTTGATCTGGTCGCCCATGTGAACAGGGACGCGGATCGTCCGCCCTTGATCGGCGATGGCCCGGGTGACTGCCTGGCGGATCCACCAGGTGGCGTAGGTGGAGAACTTGTGGCCGCGCCGGTAATCGAACTTCTTGGCAGCCCGAATCAGGCCAATGTTTCCCTCCTGGATCAGGTCCAGGAAAGGCACGCCGCGGCCCATGTACTTCTTGGCGACACTGATAACCAGCCGGGAGTTGGCCGTGATCAGGTGCTCGCGGGCGGCCCAGCCGTCCTCGACCGTTCTGCGCAGTTCCATCCGCCGGCGCATCGACGTCGGGCCAGCGGCCATTGCCTCGCGCGCTCGCTTGCCGCGCTCGATGCGCTTGGCCAGGGAGACCTCTTGCTCGGCCGTCAGCAACGGGACGCGGCCGACTTCCTTGAGGTACAGGCCGACGGTGTCGTCGGCATCGACGTGGCTGAGGTCATCCTGTGCCTCGCCGTCCGCCTTCTCCTCCTCAATCAGATCCTCTTCAGGCCCCTCCTCGGTCTCCGAGACCTCGTCCAGATAGGTAACGCCGGCCGCCAAGAGCGCGGCATACGTCTCCTCGAGCTGGTCGAGGTCCCGCTCCGCATCGGGGAAGAACGCCAGTATGTCATCGATCGTGACGTAGCCGCGCTCACGGCCGATCTCAACCAGCTGATCGATCGCCGGGTTCTCCTCTTCGGGGGAAAGTTGCTCCTCCGAAGGCGTCTCACCGGGGCGCAGCTCATCGTCCTCGATCGGGAGGGCCATTTGCCGAGTCTTGCCCATCTTGGGCCTAGCAACTTGCTTCTTCGGTTTCGCCATTCTCTATCTCAGAATACGTCCAAACATGGGCCGAGGCAACGCGCCGGCCAGCCGGCAGATCCTATTGCGTATCCCTCCAAACTACATCTGCTTCGTTAACATCCCACAAGCGCGCCGAGTTCCACCGTCTTCTTCGCCCCGCCACGCGCACCGGGCGGGACTACGGGTAGCCACGGCCATCAACTGCCGGATGGCACTGGCGTCCCAGTCGGTGGCAGAGACGTCGGCTCACCCGGAGTGGCCGTCGGGGCGTAGGGAAGCTCGTAAAGCAGCGAAAGCACGTCCAAGAGCGAATACTCGTTCAGCATGACGATCTCGGCGCGTCCAGGGACCGTGACATAGAACACCCCACCGGCCGGACTGACGCGCCCAATCTCAAATGACCGCGTGGCATCACCGGCCATGAAGACGGTCACGCGCTGGGAGGGCTCGGCCAGGCCGAATGGCTCAAGGTCTCCGGGCATGGGCAGAGTCGCCTGGGGACGCGGGGAGACCAGCGCCGTGACCGCCCACTCCACTTTGGCGGCATCGGCGGGACCTTCGTCCGGCTCCACCATCCGCCATGGTGTTTGCTCGTCACCCCTACGCACCTCAACGATGGCGCCGGTCTCGAGGTCCTCAACGCGCAAGCCAAGGATGTCGGTCGTCGGAACTGACCACAGCGGCTCCAGCGTCGGTGTGGCGTCTGTCGCGACCACAGATCCCGATGCGGATTTCGAGCGAGTCCAAATGAGCGCTCCGCCAAGCACGAGTGCGAACGCTGCCAGGACTGTCCAGGTCGAACGACGGATCATTCTCGCCTCAGGCCTGACGCCGGCGGCGCAGCCAGACGTACACGCCTGCGGCAATCACCGCCCCCGGGATGACCAGCACCGTGAGCAGGAAGATCAGCCCCACCACCTGCGTCGTCGGCGGGGTTACATAGCGCGGCGTGGACTGCTTGGGCGTCAGGCTGATGAGCGCATCCTGGTGTGCGGCCCAGTCGATGCTGTTGATCAGCAGGTCGCCGTTGGCATAGCTGTTGTAGTCGGCGTTGGCGGCGAAGTCCGAATCCCCAACCACTACCAGACGCGCCCCGGTCGTGCTGTCCTCAGCCACCACGACCACCGTCAGCGGTCCGAGTGTGTCTTCTTCCGGCGCGTAATCCAGCGAACCGGCGAGGATCGACTCTCGGTTGGACTTCCCCCACGAATCCGACCCAGTGAGCACCAGCTCCGTCGCGGTTGCCTGCGCGCCTTCGACCGTCGTCAGGCTCCGCGCCGAAGGGAAGTACGATACCTGGTTGGACAGGCGCTCCGTGATCGCGTGCGATGCATACTTGTCTGCCACCGCGGTCAGTGGAGTGTTCGATCGAAGGTCGACGACCAAGTCGGCCCGTGCTTCCACGCCCCAGACCGAGGCGAGGTACGGCACCAGCGCGTCGCTGTCGGTGACCTCCGTGGCCACTGGAGGCTCGAGAAGCACCACGAGCGAACCGCCCTGCGCCACGTAGTCCTTCAGGACCTCCATCTCGGCTTCCGGCAGGTCGATCGTCGGGCCGGCGACCACCACGGCTTTCGCGTCAGCCGGAACGGTTGACGCACCCACCAGGTTCAAAGGCGCGACTTCATAGTTCTTGGCCAACAGCGTATCGGACGCGTCGCTGTAGCCCAAGTCGTCGGTCGAGTCCATCTCATGCTCTCCGTGCCCCGTCAGGAAGTACACCTTGCGTTCCTCGGGGTTGGACAGCCGGACGATGGCGCCGGTGATCTCCGTTTCGGTCGCCGATGCGGTGATCTCCGAGTCCTCGCCCATGACCACAACAACCGTCCCGTCCCGGGTCACACCGTACCGATCAGCGGAAACCGGATCGGAGCGCGGATCAATGAACTCGTAGCTGACCTTGGTTCCACCGGCTCGCTTGTACTGGTCCAGCAGCGGACGCACGTAGTCGCGCGAGCTGCTGAGTTCGGGCGTGTAGAAGCCCAGGATCTTCACGGGCTGCTGCAGCTCAGACAGCACGAGTTGGGATTCGGTGGTCAGCGTGTATTCCTGATCCTCCGTCAGGTCGAGCTGCCGGGTGTTGGTGATGGCCAGGTAAGTGATCACCACGAGGATCCCGGCGAAAGCCAGACTCACCAGGACCGCGTTGCTCCCGTAGCGTGCCTGCCGGCCGCTGAAGGCGGCCCGGATTCGCTCTGGATCGAGCAACACACCCAGTGCGGCGAACAGGATCGCAGCTGCCAGCGCGACTTTGATGTAGACATCGAACTGCCGGTTCACGATCGCCCAGCCGCCCGCGGCCAGCAAGGCCACACCCGCCAGGATGAAGGCCGCCAGCGAGAGCTTCCGGCGCAGCTCCTTGTTCATCGCCACCTCCGCGCCTCAACGACCTGTGCGCCGAGGAAAAGCGCCAGCGCGGTCAGGCTGAGGAAGTAGACCGCGTCCCCCAGGTCGAGCACGCCGAGGTAGAAGTTGTTGTAGTAGTGATCGACAAAGCTCAGGTAGCCCGCCAGCTGACCCATCGTCCCACTGCTGCTCGCCAGGCTGCCGACGATCCACAGGGCAAGCATGACGCCCAGAGAGACGAAGAACGCCGCCACCGGACTGCGAAACAGTGCCGAGATGAACACACCGATGGCCAGCATCGCGGCCACCATCAGCAGCAAGCCCACGTACGCTGCGACCAGCGTCCCCTGGTCGATCCCCGGGCTCGTCATGCGGTGCAGGATCAGGGGGTAGACCCAGGTGACCGCCAGCACGACGGACATGAAGCCAAAGGCGCCCAGCCACTTGCCGACCACCAGTTCCCAGTCACGAACCGGCGCGGTGAGCAGGAGCTCCATCGTCCCCATGCGGTACTCGTCGGCGAGCAGGCGCATCGTTATGGCCGGCGTGGCGAACAGCAGGATGGTCACCATCGCTCCGATGACGATCCGCCCGTCCGGCGTGATCTGTCCGGTCTCCAGGCCGAAGTAGACGTTGATGAAGAAGATCCCGCCCAGGATCAGATAGAGCATGGTCGCCAGGGCATAGGCGATCGGCGAGATGAAGTACTGGCGGAACTCACGGCTGGCGATGATCCACACGTTGCGCATCGCTACCCTCCCGCCTGTTCATCGTTCTCTTCGCGGGTCAGCTGCAAGAAGATCTCCTCCAGGCTGAGGCCGCTGGTCCGCAGCTCCATCAGGTCCACGCCCGCTTCGACGATCGTCCGCGCCAAGAGAGGCCGCAGGTCTTTGCCGGGGACGGTGGCCACTTCGACCTCCCCATCGCGACTCCCTGCGCGGACGGACGAGATCCCCGGCAGGCCGCCCAGCAGCTGCAAAAGCTGCTCGCAGCTCGCGCCGGCCGCCACCACCAGCCGCTCGGCACCCGCCAGCTGGGCCTGCAGGTTCCCCGGCGAATCCTCTGCAACGATCTTGCCGCGATTGATGATCAGGACCCGGCCGCAGATCTGCTGCGCCTCGGGCAGGATGTGGGTGGACAGGAGGACAGTGCGCTCGCGCCCGAGCTCCTGGATGATCCGCCGTACCTCGATGATCTGCGCCGGATCCAGGCCGATGGTCGGCTCATCCAAGATCAGGACCTCAGGCTTATGGAGCAACGCTTGCGCGAGGCCAACGCGTTGCCTCAGGCCCTTGGACAGGTTCCCGATGTAGGACTCGGATCGCTCAAGCATGGCAACCTGCTCGAGCACCTCATCCACCCGGTCTTCAAGCTCCGGTACGCGTCGCAACGAGCCCATGAAGGTCAAGTACTCAAAGACCGACATCTCGGGATAAAGCGGGACCGTCTCGGGGAGGTAGCCAACGCGGCGGCGGACCTCCAGCGACTGATCCACCACATCGAATCCGGCCACGCGGGCTGTCCCACTCGTGGGAGGCATGTAGCCCGCCAGGATCCGCATGGTGGTCGTCTTCCCCGCCCCGTTGGGCCCGAGGAATCCAACGATCTCTCCCGGCCGGGCGTTGAAGCTCAACTCCTGAATCGCCGGGAAAGCTCCATAGAACTTGGTGAGGCCTTCGACTTCGATCATAGGCTCCCTGTTCGGGGCAACGCGTGGGTCGGCCGACGGGGCGAACAAAAAGCACCCGCGCGGTGGACATCGCCGGCGTGTGCTCTCAGGTCCCACAGGGCTTGAGGGCCACCCTCGAAAGACTATACAGAAGGCCAGGGGCGTGAGTCAAGCACCTGTCCGCTCTCTCACCGAACGTTAAGCTAGCCTTGTCACTTGACACTCGTCTGGGCGGCTTGTAGAATTGCCGTGTTTCCCTCAGAAGGCTCGAAGACAACCTACGTCAAGGAGGGTCCTGGACGATGCAAGGCCTTACCTCGCTCGAGCAAACCGCCATCTGGGCGGTGTTTTGTGTGGCCATCCTTGGGCTCGCCTATGCGGCCTTCCTGCGGAACCAGATCATGAAGGAAGACATGGGGAGCTCGAAGATGCTGGAGGTCTGGAGCGCAATCCGTGACGGCGCCGATACCTACCTGCGGCGCCAACTGCGGTCGATTCTCCCGCTCGTCGTCGTGCTCACCATCGCGCTCTTCCTTTCTGTGTACATTGTTCCCCCCACCCCAGAAGCCATGGAGCGGTTCGCCGGCCTGGGCGAGGCTCAGGTGCGCCTGATCATCGGGCTGGCGCGGGCGGCGGCCTTCGTCATGGGCGCCGCGTTCAGCCTGACCGTAGGGCAAATCGGCATGCGCATGGCTGTCCAGGCCAACGTGCGGGTCGCGTCTGCCTCGCGGCGCTCATTCGGCGATGCGCTGCGGATTGCATACCGCGCCGGGACGATCACCGGGATGCTCACCGACGGGCTGGGACTGCTCGGCGGCACCACGATCTTCATCCTGCTCGGCATTGCCGCCCCGGATGCGCTTCTCGGGTTCGGCTTCGGCGGCACGCTACTGGCGTTGTTCATGCGGGTCGGCGGCGGCATCTTCACCAAGGCTGCCGACGTCGGTGCCGACCTGGTTGGGAAGCTCGAGGCGGGTATCCCTGAGGACGACCCACGCAACCCGGCGGTGATCGCCGACCTCGTCGGCGACAACGTCGGCGATTGCGCCGGCATGGCAGCCGACATCTTCGAGAGCTACGAGGTCACGATCGTCTCGGGCCTGATCCTTGGCCTGGCGCTTTGGCACCTCACCGGACGCATGGAGTGGATCGTCTTCCCGCTCGTGGTGCGCGGCATCGGCGTTCTGTCCTCGATCATCGGCACCTATCTCGTTCGCGGCGGCCCCGGCAAGAGCGGCAACGCCATGGCGGCCATCTTCCGCGGCTTCCTTTCCTCGGCCGCTATTTCGGCTGTGCTGTTCTTCATCGCCGGGTATCTGTACCTGAACACTCCCGAGATGGCCGCCTGGGGCGGCTGGTGGCGCACGCCGCTGGCGGTGGCCGTGGGCGTGCTGCTGGCCATCCTAATCGACCGGCTGACCGAGTACTTCACCGGGACGCACAACACACCAGTCAAGGAGATCAAGCGCGGCGCGGACACCGGCGCGGCGACGCTCATCCTGCAGGGCATTTCGGTGGGCTTTGAGTCCTCCGTCTGGTCGATCCTGGTGATTGCACTGACGATCGTCGCCTCGATCGGCATCTTCGGGACGATCCCTGGGATCGAAGGCGTCGACCGCACGACGTTCATCCTGTACGGCGTCGCCATGACCGGCATCGGCATGCTGACCCTGACCGGCAACAACGTGGCCATGGATTCATTCGGTCCGATCGCCGACAATGCCAACGGCATCGGCGAGATGTCCTGGTCCGGCCAGACCGACCCCGAGACGAAAGCCGCGCAGCAGATCATGGCCGACCTGGACGCGGTGGGCAACACGACCAAGGCGATCACCAAGGGCGTGGCCATCGGATCGGCCGTGATCGCCGCCGTATCGCTGTTCGGCTCGTACCTGGTGGACGTCGGGCGGGCGCAGGCAACGCTGGGCATCCCCGAGGCGGAGCGGATCGCGGCTATCGGGATCCGCGTGGACATCCCCGGTGTGTTTGTCGGCATGCTGATCGGCGGCGCCCTGCCTTGGCTGTTCTCTTCATTCGCCATTCAGGCCGTTAGCCGCGCTGCCGCCCTGATCGTCAACGAGGCCCGGCGCCAGTTCCGCCTGGGCGTGTTGGACGGGAAGGTCAAGCCAGACTACCGCCAGGCGGTCTCCATCTCGACAACAGCCGCGCAGAAGGAACTGGTCAGCCTCGCCCTGCTGGGCGTCGTGACGCCGATCGTGGTCGGCATGATCTTCCAGGTCGAGGCCCTCGGCGGCTTCCTGGCTGGCATCATCGTGTCCGGCCAGCTGCTGGCGGTGTTCATGAACAACGCCGGCGGCGCCTGGGACAATGCCAAGAAGCTGATCGAGGACGAGCCGCGCAATCCCGCGGAGAACACCGGGAAAGGCTCCGAGCGACACAAGGCCAGCGTGGTGGGCGACACGGTCGGTGATCCGATGAAGGACACCTCAGGCCCGGCGCTCAACCCCATGATCAAGGTGGTCAATCTGGTCTCGGTCATCATTGCCCCGGTGGTCGTCCAGTACCGCAACCTCGGCGTGGGGGGCTGGATCCTCGTGCTGGTGCTGGTCGGGGTCCTCGCCTGGGCGATCTGGCAATCGAAGAAGCGTGCTCCCGGAGTGACCATCGAGAGCAAGTCGAGCTGATTGACCGCTTGTTGTTCCCCGGGCCCGGGCGCGTGCCGGGCCCGGTTTCGTTTCCCCTCGGGGCTTGTCCTCCCGGGCGCATGGCTGTACCTTACATGCGCCGGTTCGGCTGCGGCACGTGAGCGGACAGCATGCAGCGGCGCAACGCCCGCCACGCGCGGAGGTGGCTCTGCTCGGGGTTCCAGCCGAGCCTACTGACGGAGGATGAACCATGCAGTCGGCACGAGAGCCGGCTGGTCCGTTGGGGCCCTACTTGTGCGTAGGGCCTTCTGAGATCAGCGTGCCGTTCGCCCGTGCTCCAAGCTCGCCGCAGAACGGCGCATGAGCTTCGCCGATCGATGCGAACGAGGTTGACATCGCATGTCGGGCCCTCCTTGTCCGATTGCGTCTGGCGTCCGCTCGCGAGCTGGTCCTGGACGCCGCGGAACCAATCAACTGCGCGACTCTGCAATCCCTGCGAAGCCTGCTTCCGGATACTCAGGAGCAGGCCCCGCCGCTGCGCTCGAGCCGCGCCATGGATCGGAACGTGCACCATGGCTGTCTTGAGGCCCAAGGGCGGGAAGACGGACCATGGGTGAGTTCCCCGCCATTAATAAGAGGATCGGCGCTGCCACAATGTGGCGCAGGCTCATCCTGCACGATGCGCTGCGGATTCCGGCATGCATTTCCCCTCGGCGACCGGGCATGCCGTGGCCGCCTTGGGGAGCGTCAGCCGCAGGACTTGCCGCGGCAATTGCCCGAACCATCGCCGTGAGGATCAGTCAATGCAGGTCAATCCACTGAAGAGATGGAGTACCGTTTTCGGCGTTCTCTTGGCTGTTGAGCTCGGCTCCCTAGTCCGCTTGCTCCCCGTGGCATTGCATGAGTATCCCCTGAACGACGGTGGCATGTTCTACCGAATGACCCAGGACCTGGTTTCGAACGGCCTCAGGCTGCCAGTCATGACATCGTACAACGGCGGAGGAATCCCGTTTGCCTACCCTCCCCTAGGTTTCTACCTTGCCGCGTGTCTGCATCTCGCAACCGAAGCCTCGCTCCTTGAGATCACGAGATGGCTCCCCGCTCTGATCAGCATCATGACCATCCTACCCTTCTTCATCCTGGCTCAGAGGCTGCTTGGCAGAACCGATCTGGCCACGATTGCGGCGATCGTGTTCGCGCTGATCCCTCGATCCCACACGTGGATGGTGATGGGCGGAGGGCTGGCCCGCTCTCCGGGCATGTTGTTCTCGATGCTGTCCATCCTCCAGGCGGCTCGACTATTGGAACGTCCGACATGGAAGAGGGCATCGATTCTTGGACTCCTCTTGGCCCTCGTTACTCTCTCTCACCTGGAGATGGCATGGTACACGTACATCACTCTGTTGGTCTTGTGGATCTTCCGAGGCAAGACAAGGATAACCTTCGGGGGGTTTGCCTTGGCTTCGGCGATCGCGGCCGCGCTCTCAGGCTTCTGGTGGCTGCCAGTCGCCATGAACCACGGAATCGGCCCATTCGTCGAGGCGGCCCTGACGGGAAACCACACCTGGACATCAGGCCTGGCGATCCTTTCGAACTTCAGCGACGAGCCCAGCCTGGGCGTCTTCGTCGTGCTCGGCTTCCTCGGCGCGCTACTTTGCGTTGCCAAGGGGGACTTCCTCCTGCCTGTATGGATGTTCTCGATGTTCTTCCTCGATCCGCGCGCGGCCGCAACCGATGCCACTGCTCCCCTCGCGATGCTTGTGGCTCTTGCCGTGACGCATGTCGTCATTCCGCCGCTTGTCCAGTCAGCCCGACCCTCCGACGCAACCCAAGTACAGCTTCCCTCTCCTGGGTCCAGCATGACAGTCATCTCGGGACGCACACGCAATATCGTCGTTTCTGGACTTGTTGCCTACGGCCTCTACTCCGCTCTGCTGGCTCCATTCCTGGCCTGGAGCTCCATAGTCGCCCTGCGGCCTGGCGAAGTTGATGCCATGCACTGGATTGACAATAACGTGGCAGCATCGAGCGATTTCCTGGTGATCTCGGGACGTTCGCGATGGGGATCCGACCCACTCTCCGAGTGGTTCCCAGCCCTAACCCATGCCGTGAGCCTGGCAACTCCCCAGGGGAAGGAATGGACCGGCGGATTGTGGGATGCGGAGAAGCGCTACCTGGCCCTCCAGGTATGCTCCGCGCGCGGTCTCCCATGCGTCGAGGAGTGGGTCGAACAGGGGATGACCCGCGTCGACTACGTCCTTGTGGCCGCCTATCCGGACTCATCCGCAATCCAGAGTGCGGCGCTGCTTGACGAACTGGGCGCGTCTCCTGAGTATGAGATGGTATACGCCAATCCTGAAGCGACGGTCTTCTCATACCGGCCGGCCAACTCTCGATGATCCGGACTCCTTGGGGCACAGACAAGGCAATCGGCCGGGCGAGAGCGACGCTTCAGGCCCTTCTCAGGCTAGTGCGCCGCTCCCCCGATCATCCTGGCCTCCCACATCGCGGACGCTTGACAACCCAAGTCAGTCGAGCGTTGCCGCAAGGCCGCAGC
>JAPLGR010000209.1 GCA_026390045.1 Chloroflexota bacterium
GAAGCAGGCCGACGATGACCGGCGTCTCCGTCCAGGCGATGACGCAGGCAATGATGGCGTCCAGTTCCTTCCCGCCGAACTGCGCCAGCCCGAGTGGCACGTCGTCGAATCCGGTGAGCAGCTGCGCTTCGATGACCTCGACCCCCAGCCCGCGCACCGCCTCCGCCGCTTCGTGGGCACGTGCCGCAAGCACGTCCTTGGGATAGCCGTAGAAGCCGAATGGAGCGAAACCGACCCGGAGCTTCTCGTTCATGGGGACCTCCCGTAACGGTCTGAGCGCCCGCCTCAGGTGCTTAGCTTCTGCGTGATCTCCTCGACAACGCCCAGCACTTGCTCGACCTGTGATTCACTGATCACCATCGGTGGCTTGATCTTGACGACGTTGCCCAGCTTGAGGTATTTCGATTCCCCGAAGATGACCCCCCGCTTCAGTCCTTCGTTGACGAACGCGTGGGCTTCCTCCCGGGCAGGCTCCTTGGTCTTCTTGTTCTTGACAAGCTCGATGCCGATCATCAGCCCCGGCCCCCGGATGTCGCCGATCAACTCGTACTTCTCCTTCATCGCGTTGAGGGCATCGGTGAACAGGGCGCCGATGCGGCGGGCTCGCTCGAGAAGGTGTTCTTCCTCAATGGCCTCGATCGAGGCCAGCGCGGCGGCCATGGATACCGGGAAGTGGGCGAAGGTGAAGGAATGGTCGCCGGGCTCAAAGGATTTGAGATCGTCGCGCGCCAGGAGTCCGAACATCGGGAATCCGCCGCCCAGTCCCTTGCCGATGATCATGATGTCCGGGACGGTCTGGTAGATGTTCGCCGCGAACCAATCGCCGACCCGGCCGAAGCCGGTCTGGATCTCATCCCAAATCAAGAGCATCCCGAGCTCGTCGCACATCTTGCGCATGGCGGGGTAGTAGTCCGGAGGGAAGTCGATCATCCCGCCGCTTCCCTGCACCGGCTCCATCATGAGCGCCACAGGGGGTTCGCTGGCATTCTTGAGGATCGACACCTTGGCGAAGCGAACACATTCCAGCGCACACGCAGGATAGCTGAGGTCGAAGGGGCAGCGATAGCAGTAGGCCTGGGGGACACGGATGAACGGTCCTCCCCATGCGGTGAAACGATTGTTGGGATGCGGCCAGCTGATGTTGAGTGTGGCCAGCGTTCTACCGTGGTAGCCATCCCACAGAGATACGAACAGGTCGCCAGGGTGGTTGCGCATGGCCAGCTTCATGGCGCCTTCGTTTGCATCCGAGCCGGTCAGAGAATAGGCGACCTTCTTCAGCCGGCCGGGGGCAAGCTCACTGAGCTTCTTCGTTAGAAGGAGCTTGGGCACAGTCTCGAAGCTCGTCCGGATATGGGTAAAGGCCTGCACCTGCTCGGTGACCGCGGCGACCACCTTGGGATGGCAGTGCCCTACGTTGACGCTCCAGGCTTGGGATGTGCAGTCGATGTACTCCTTGCCGTCCGCGCTCCACAGGCTTGCCCCCCGCGCTCTCTGAACGACGATCGGCATACCTCGTCCTACACCTCCGCCGAGCAGTGCGGAGCGTCCCGCCTCGAGGTCCTTCTCCGATGCTTTCTGGGTCATACCGTTTCCTTTCATCTCCCGGAGCTAGCTTGTCCGTCTCAACCGCGGCTAGACCGCAACCACCTCGATCCCCATGAGGTTGCCAAGCTTCTCGATAGTTGATGTCAGTTGGCCGTAGGCCAGGGCCATGTAGTGCGGGGCCCCGGCGGAAAGCCATGCATCACAGAAATCGGCGATCTTCCCGCCGGTGTACCGGAAGAGCATCTGGGGCGCAGCGACCGGGCGTGGGGTCATCGGGAGCGATTCCCCCTCACACACGATCAGCCGCCATTCCCCGTCCCCCAACGGGATCAACGATAGCAGGGTGACGTCGCCCGGCTTGTAGGCGAACTCGAGGCCCGCCCCCCAGCCGTTGACGCCCTCGTAGTAGATGCTGGGCTTGATCCGCACGGCCTTTGGGTCTGCAGCTAGCGCCGGATTCCCGTGTCCGTCGTGTGACAGGATCATGGCCTCGTTGTCGAAGTCCATGACGTAGTTCTCCAGGAACGTGACGTCGCCGGCGAGCTCCTGCAGAATCATCATGGCGACCACCGTCGTGACGTCCGCCTCGGTGGCCACGGGAATATGCTGTGCGCACAGATACCCCGTGCCGAAGCTGGGGATGATGCCCACGCGTGGATCGGTGAGCCAGACCTGATCGAAAGTGGCCAGGGCATCGAAACCGCCCTGCTGCGCAACGTCGAGCAGGGCCAGGGCCAGCCGCGCGGAGCGATCCAGGGAGTCCGCCGGCATCGCGCTGGCATCGTGGTGCGACGACAGGTCGCGGATGAACGTCTTCACCCGCCCGGCATCCATCTGGACGGCCGCCACCGCGACCTTCTCGGGTTCGATCGGCCAGACCACCGGCCCCACAATGTCGCGCAGGCTCAAGTAGTCGACCATCAGGTCGGTCATGCCCTCAAACGGGTGGCCGATCATCCCGATCCGCATTGCATTCAGGCGGTGCGCCGCACCGGCGGCGGAGGCATACTCGCCGATCGACTTCAAGCCTTCGGGGTCAGCGATATGGCTGGTGAGCAACTCGAAAGGACGGCCGCTTCGGATCAAGGCGCTGGTGAGCTCGGGAAGGCCGCACATGCCCGAGTTCTCCATGATCAGGTCGAAATCAGCCGCCTCCGGCAGGCGGCGGATCTGTTGCGTGTTCCAGACCAGGATGGGAGCCTGCGTGCGCAGCAGCGTGCGCATCGGGATGATGCCCTTCTGGTAGGCGAGCTCGATGGCGATGATCAGGTCCACGCCGGCGCCATTGAAGGCCTCGGTGGCGCGGTCGGCATCCGGCTCGTACTCGACGAAGCCCGGATTGACGATCTCCCCGTAGGGAGCCAGCAGCTTGGCGATGCGTTCCGTCGCCTCTCGCATGCGCGGTCGCACATGACCGGTCTTGTTGTAGTCATCTTCGAGCAGTCCGGTCACCAGCAGCCCGATCCTGGGTTTGGTCGCCATGGTACTCTCCTCAGCAGGTCAGAATCGCCGTCCGATCCAGGTGCTGATTGCCGACGGTGACATGCACGGTCGGCCAGTCCCCCGTCGTGGTCAGGAACTCAGGGCCGTCGGCGTGCACGATGATCGTGTCTTCTGACTTGACGCCCGTGATGGATGGATTCCAGGCGAAGCCTTGCTCTTCCAGCACGTGCTCCGGGCACGTCGGGGTCCCCTCGTAGTCGCGTGATTCGTATCCGGCCGAGCCGCCCTGATTGTGCTTTTTCCACTCGTCGGGGAAACCCGCGTCTGCGTAGGCCATCGCGGCCTTATGGAACACATCTGACACGGCCGCGCCGACGACGGTGGACAGGTTGAATGTGGCGTCGACAAAGGCGCACGCTTCCTGTTTCTGCTGCAACTCCGGGTCCAACTGCCCGAAATGGACCAGGCGGGTCGCGGAAGCGACGAGCCCCCAGCGCCGTGCGCAGATCGCCAGCAAGGCGTACTTGTCGACGGCTCGCGAGGTGGGAATCGGGTGGCGGTAGCGGAAGATGCGCTCATCGGCGCCAACCAAGAGCATGGTGGGGGTCACGCCCTCGTGCATTGCTTCTGCGGCGATGCGGCCGGCAATCTCCATCTCACTCATGCCGGGCCGGACCTGGCGGGCGGCTCGCTCGAGGGCCATGCCGGTGGCCCGCCCGAGGCGCCGGTAGCGATCGACCTCCTCGGGCAGCAGCTGGAATCGAAGGCGGGCGATCTCGGCCGCGCAGTCCGAGCCGCTGGGCAGAGGCCAGTCGGCCGCCCAGCGCCTGCCGCGCACGAGCGAGTCGAACTCCGGCAGCCCGTGGTACCACGGCGAAGCGTGAAAGGCATACCCCTGGTCCTCCAGCCGGTCCTCGTCGCGGAGCCGCGGGTGTTCGATTGTGTTGCACACGACGTAGGATCGCTGAGGCGTGATCAGCAGTCCTGCCTCGGCTCGATCTGAGGACAGCATGACCACGGGCTCCAGCCCGCCGGTGAGCCACGCGAAGTTGGAGACCCGCGTCAGGTACACAGCCTCCAGCTTGCTGTCTGCCAACCAGGTCAGCAGATGGCTGCGCTTCGCGTCCAGTTCGTTCATCTTCTGCAATCGCCCCTTGCGGATCCGGCCGCTCAGCTCAGGCCGAATTCCTTGGCAGCCTTCTCGGGCGGCATCCCCGCCTTCACGACCTGCTTCAGAGCGTCCAGGAATCTCTCCGGAGCCTTGGCCTGCACGACATTGCGTCCGAAGACCACCCCGCGCGCTCCGGCGCCGATGGCGGTCGCCGCGAGGTTGAGGGCATCAATCTCACGTGGAGTCTTCTTGGCGCCGAGGGCCAGGACCGGCACCGGGGTGGCAGCAGTGACCTTCTCGAATCCAGCTCCGGTGTAAAAGGTCTTGATTACATCCGCTCCGAGCTCGGTGATGATGCGACAGCCGACCAACACGGCTTCCTGCAGGTCCTCGGGGCGGGCGTCATCTCCCCCGGTGGGAAACACCTCCCCGATCAGGGGGATTCCCAAGGAGCGCTTCTCCGCGACGAATGCCGAGAAGGTCTCGACGTTCCCTGAGTCCTCAGCCTCATCCGGATTGTGGAGCGTGAGGCTGGCGAGAACGACGTCCGCTCCCTGCGCCACGGCGTCGTCGACGGAGAGCATGGGCACACTGTGCGAGTGCTTGTAGTCCCAGATGGACACGTAGTTGGAGGCCCAGTTCAAGCGGATGATCATGGCGGGCGCGCCACGCCGCGAGAAGGCTCCTTTGCAGTGTTGGGCCATGCCTGAGGTCAGCAGGATGGCATCGGCGCCGCCGATCCTGCCTACCGCCTCCGCTGGGTCAATCAGCCCGGGCAGCGGCCCCATGTACAGGCCATGGTCGATCGCAACCACCACGGCATTCTGGCCATCGGAGAAGAGACGGGCCAGGCGCACGCTCTCACCAGTCATCGGCATAGGAGACTCCTAAGTTGTGGGCCGCGTGGCGGTCTTGCCACAGCGGCGCTGTCTGTGGACCCTATCACGAATATAGGCTAAACAAGCACGATTGTCAACTGATTGTCGTCGTAGATGCGGCCATTTGCGTTATGATTGACGCCCGAATTGTTCTGATATAAGATCCATGCAGATGAGAACCGAAGAGCAGTACCGAACCACCGAGCGGCGATCGCGCATCCTGGGCATGCTGCACGAGGGCGGCCGTGTCCGCGTCACGGAACTCGTGCGAACACTGGGGGTCACGGACACCTCTATCCGGCGCGATCTGACCAGCCTGGAAGGCGAAGGGAAGCTGAGACGAGTGCACGGGGGTGCCGTCTCGCTGCCTGCCGATCCGCGCGCAGAACGCTACAGCGAGAAGCTGAGTCTCCGCCTGGCCGAGAAGCGCCGGATTGGCGCAGCGGCAGCGGAGATGGTGGAGCCTGGCGATGTCCTGATCATCGACTCGGGAACCACGACGCTGCAGGTGGCGGCCGGCATCTCTGGAACCTTGCGGTCCGGCGGACTGCTGACCATCGTCACCAACTCGCTGCCCCTGGCGGATGAGCTGCGCACATGGCCGGCCCCCAACCTTGTTCTCCTGGGTGGGTACTACCTGCCCGACTATCAAGCCACCGTTGGCCCGCAGGCCATTGAGCAGTTGAGTCGCATCTCGGCCGATAAGGTCTTCCTAGGGGCGGATGGACTCACTGCAGCGGAAGGGCTCACTACGGGTCACGTCCTCATGGCGGATCTGGATCGTCTGATGGCCGAGCGCGCCCGCCGGGTGGTCGTGACGGTGGACAGCAGCAAGTTGGGCTGCGCTGGCCTGGCCCGCGTAATTGCCATCGGACAGATCCACGTGCTGATCACAGACCGAGATGCACCGCCCAACGTCGTGGATGCAATCCGTGCTGAAGGTGTGGAGGTCCGACTTGTCTGATGGTGACAGCCATGAATATAGATGAACCCTACGTGCTCGGCCTGGATATGGGCACCTCGACTGTCAAGGCGGCCCTCTTCTCTGCAGACGGCGCGCAGGTCGGCCTACAATCGGACGAGTACCTGCTGCCGCCCGAAGGTCAGTTGGTGGAGGCCGACCCTGAGACGTACTGGTCGCCGATCGTTCGCTCCATCCGGAAGCTCCTCCAGGGATTTCCGGGCCGCCCAGAACAGATCGTCGCCGTCTCCACCTCAACTTTCGGCGAGACGATCTTCCCGATGGCTGCCGATCACTCGCCTACTCGGCCTTCCATCTCCTGGATGGACAACCGGTCGACGGCCGAAGCGCAGGCCCTGATCGACCGGGTTGGCCTTCGGGACATCCAGAGCATCAGCGGACAGGGCGACGTGACGGCGACCTGGCCGGCTACGAAGTTCCTGTGGATGGCCCGTAACGAACCGGATGTGTTCAGGCGGACTGCCAAGTTCCTTCTGCCCAATGACTACCTGCTCTTCAGGCTCAGCGGCGAGATGATTGCCGAGGAGACCATGTGGTCGGATTCCCTGGTCATGGACATCCGGCGTAAGGCATGGTCGGAGCCCTTGATGGAGGCTGCCGGGATCACGGCCGAAAAGCTGCCCTCGCTCATGCCGCCCTGCACGGTGATTGGCCGAATCAGTCCGGCCTGCGCCGAGGAGACAGGCCTGAGCGTGCAGACCAAGGTGGTCTCGGGGGCTATGGATCAGATGTGCGCAGGGGTCGGCGCCGGCAACATCGTGCCCGGCATCATCACCGAGAGCACGGGTACCGTCGTCGCCCTGCTGGCCACCACTCGGGAGCCGATCATCGACTTCGCCACGAAGGTCCCCTGTCAGATCCACGCCGTCCCCGGCATGTACTGCCTGCTGCCATGGAGCCCGACTGGCGGCATGGTGCTCAAGTGGTTCAAGGACCGATTCTGCGAGGAGGAGAAGCAGCGCGCGGCCGAGACCGGTGTCGATGTCTACGACGTGCTGTGCGAGAAAGCTTCCCGCGTGCCGGCTGGGAGCGACGGGCTGATCATGCTTCCCCATTTGGAAGGATCAGGGTTTCCCGAGTTCGTGCCCTCCGCACGCGGGGTGCTGTTCGGGCTTGCCCTGCGTCATGGAAAGCCGCACGTCATCCGCGCGATCCTTGAGGCTATCGCATACCTGATCAAGTCCAACGTAGAAGTGCTTCAGAAGGTTGGTGCGGGGGCGGACGAGGTTCGTGTCCTCGGGGGCGGGGCCAAGAGCGCCCTGTGGAACCAGATCAAGGCTGACGTCCTCGGATTGCCCATCGCTGTTCCGGGGAACCGGGAGGCAGCCGTCCTGGGTGCGGCGATCATTGCGACGGTTGGCGCAGGCCTACATCCCGACTTTTCCACCGCGGTCAAGGCCATGACACGCATGGAGACTCGCATCCAGCCCAATCCCGCCAACCGCGAGGTCTACACTGACGGCTACCGGCGATACCGGCGGCTGTTCGGCCATGTCACGGAACTGTTCTAGGGGGACTTTCGGCGCCGAACGGCCTCATCTCCGTGGGGGGGGACCCAGCCGGAATCGATCAGAGCTACAACAAGCAAGGGGATCTGACGATGAAGAGGTCTGAGGCACTTGCCGTTGCCCGGGAGACGATGAGCCGCGAGGCCGAAGCAGTTGCCGCGATGGCACCCGCCATCGGTGACGCCTTCTGGACAGCCTGCGGGCTAATTGCGCGGTGCAAGGGAATCGTCTGGGTGACGGGGGTTGGGACTTCCGGGATGGTGGGTGCGCGCTTCGCGCATATCCTGACCGATTGCGGCGTCCGCTCGATCTTCCTCTCTCCCGATCTTGGCCTGCACGGGCATTCGGGAGCCATGGCGGCGTCGGAAGTCCTCGTGGCGATATCGCGCGGCGGGGAGAGCGCCGAGGTGAACACCTTGGCCGCTATCGCCAACTCCCGATCGCTGGCAACCATTGCCTTTGTGGACAATGAATCCTCTGCGCTTGCGCGCACGTGCCAGCACGTCCTGCCGATTCACAGCCCCACGGAATATGAACTGGGTGGCTACTGCGCCACGACCAGCACGGTCGTCTGCTCCGCCGTCTGCGATGCGATCTGTGCGGTGGTGCTGAAGCACAAGGGCTACACGCTTGCCGAATTCAGCGGCACGCATCCTGGGGGAGCGGTCGGTCGAGCTGTGTCGAGGCGGAGCTCGAGAGCTGGAGGTACCGAATGAAGGTTCACTCGTTCGCGTTGCATGCCAAGGAAGACCTGAGGTCGCTCGAGTGGGACATCCCCGAGATCGAGCCCGGGGGCGTCCTGTTGCGCGTCATCGCCTGCGGCATCTGCGGTTCCGATCTGCGCATGTTCTACGAGGGGCCATCTCCCCGCTACACCCTGCCGATCGTCCTGGGCCATGAGTTCACAGGGACGGTGGTTCAGGTTGGTGCAAACGTGAAAAGCTTCAAGCCTGGCGACGTGGCCGCGGTTGCTCCCCTCATTCCCTGTATGAGCTGCCGGCCGTGCAGCCACGGCCAGGACAACCTGTGCGAGACCGGGCAGGTGATCGGTACTCACATCGCCGGCGCGATGGCCGACCACTTCTATGTCCCTGAACGGATGGTTAGCGACGGAGGTCTGGTCAAGCTGCCGGCAGGTGCAGACCCGAGAGTCTCAGCGCTGACCGAGATCGTGGGCTGTTGCCTGCACGGCATACGGCAGACCGACTTCCAAGTTGGCGACTCTGTGTTGATCATCGGGGAAGGGCCCATCGGTTTGGCTCACCTTCAGCTTCTGCGGCTAATGGGCGCCGGTCAGATCGTGATGACGGGTCTGATTCAGAATAGGCTCAAGCTAGCGGAGGAGTTGGGGGCGTCGGTTGCCCTGGATGTTGGCAAGCACGACCTCAAGCAGTATGCCCAGGACAAGGGTTTCAAGCCGGACTTGGCGATCGTGGCCACGCCCGTCATGCCGGCATCTGAGTTGGCGCTCGAGCTGCTCCGATGGGGCGGCACTCTGCTCCTGTTCAGCGGTTATCCGTACGGAACAACGATGACCTTGGACGCCTACCGCTTCCACTATGCCGAGAAGCACATCCACGGAAGCATCGACTGTAACATCCGGGACTTCCAGAATGCGACGGAGCTCCTGCCCAGGCTTCAGATGGGGCGGCTGATCACCCAGGCGTTCCCGCTGAAGGACACACTGCAGGCCTTCCGGGCTGCGCGGAATCCAGAGGCTATCAAGACCATGATCGAGGCCTAGGCCTGCCGGGAGATCCGGCCCTGAAGACGGCACTCACAGGCGCCGCGATGGCCTGGTGAGAGAGGGTCACCCAGGAAAGCGAAGTCCTCACGGTTCCCTCCGCGGGCTGGCCGTGAGGACAGAGGAGTCGATCTGGTGGGCGCGGGGGGCTCGAACCCCGTTCGGGCCGGCGCCCGCCGGGGCGAACGGCCCTCGACCTTACGGATTTGAACTAGCTCGGCTGGAACCCCTACTGCAGACCCTACGGTACGGCCGTACTGATAGCCATCGCGACAGCAAACTGCTCATACTCGTGAGGTCTACGGTGGCTCCTATGGACCCCTCTCTGATCCTCAATTGACTGCGCGAATCGATTCCGATAATCGCAGATTACCAGAACTAGTCGGCACGGGCAATGGGATGGAAGCCGGAGGGTGGGGCAGTGGCCTGGCGTCCACGGATCAGTCGCGAGATCTGCTTTCCCCATTGGCGCGGGAAGCCAGAGGTGCCGCGCTGTCTGGCTCCCAATGGGACGGGGTCCGATCACGTCCCGGAACTGGAATCGGCGGTTCGTGGACGCCAAGAGGTCCTCATCATGCTACCGGCTGCCGCGGCGGAGGGCCGTTGCCGGACCAAGTCCCTCCGAGCTCAAAAGACTTGTGACGGAGATCGGCACACCTACTCGTGTTTCGCGACACATCCTGGCTAGTTGACTGCGGGGGGAGGAGCACGCCCTGATCTCCGTGCAAGCGAGCCAGGCGGAGCGCCATCCGATGCTTCGGGCTTCGCGTTTCCCCAAGTTCGTTGGAATTGAGAATCGGCAGATGTCAACACACCGTTCCGGGGTGTGACGCCCTTCCTGACGCTCCACAGTGATGCCCAGGGCTGAGTCGGCAACATGTCCCGCAACTAGTATGGGGTCTGAAGGGACCAACGCCACGCTTGTTCCAGGTTGCTAGAATGACCCGCGCTCGGATAAGGGAGTGTCAATTCCAACGCGAGCGCAGGAACTTGATCTTCTCGATGACCTGGAAGTGCATTCGGGCTTCGTGCTGGCTGTACGGCCAGATGCGAATATCCTTGGGCCCAGCGTAGTGGTTATACGCGGCGAAGATCGTTGACGGGGGACACACGTCATCCATAAGCCCAACGGAGAACAGACTCTCTGCGTGCGCGCGGACTGCAAAATTGAGTCCGTCGACATAGGAGAGGGTCCGAAAGACCACGTCCTCCTTGTCGCGGTGGACCCGTAGATAGCCGGTCAGTTCGGAGTATGGAGCGGCATCTGTGATTCCCACGGCCCGCCGGAAATGGCACAGAAAGGGAACGTCTGGCATAGCAATCGACACGGATGGATCCAATCCCGCCACCGCCAAGGCAATGCCGCCGCCTTGACTGGCCCCTGTGACGGCAACCTTGGAGGGGTCGACCATGGGATGCGCCCGGGCTGTGTCCACAGCTCGAATTGCATCAGTGACGAGCCGGCGGTAGTAGTACGTCCGAGGGTCAAGGATTCCCCTGGTCATGAATCCGGGATACTGTGGGTTGGTCCCCTCTGGTTCAGGATCCGGAGTGTCCCCCGGACTTCCCTCGCTCCCCTGTCCACGTGTATCCATGACCAGATTGGCATAGCCCAGGCTGCTCCACAGGAGCCAATCCGCAGGGAATGCCCGGCCGGCCCCATAGCTTGTGAACTCAACCACGCAAGGCAATCGTCCTGATCGCTGGGATGGGACCATGAACCAACCTTTGATCGGCTGCCCATCAAAACCGCCGA
>JAPLGR010000115.1 GCA_026390045.1 Chloroflexota bacterium
TGAACCTCCCGGCGCGACGATGCTAGCCAGCGGCCTGTACACGCTGCACACGCTCACAAACTCAGCTGCGAGCCGGGTGATCTCGTCGAATCTCGCTTCCCTCGCCAATCGTGGAGGCCACACACAACTCGCCGCCTGCGCCGCAGCGGTAGGCGTGCCCGTCCCCAGGAGGCTCGAGTCGCCTGCTTCTCCGCCAGAACCAAAACGACCTTCTCGGCGTCCGGCGTACTGCAGGTGGTTCCTATCCCCCGGACTCCGCCGGCCGGCCACGAGCGCCTCGACCGTTTGCATCGTCAGGTCCGCGAAACGCCCGCGGATCACCGCCACCCGTCCGACATCCCGTACCTGGCAAGTGTTTCTGCCTTCGCCATGGCTCCGCTTTTTGGAGACGGATGCGTTCGGCCCTCCACAGAGCTGGCTGTGACGCGGCACCTCTCACGCCACGCGATGCAGCGGCACGTCACCGCGCAGGACAGCCAGGCAGTCACGAAGCGCCATCCGCCCCATATTGTTGGTCGCCCCGTCCGTCTGCGCGCCAATGTGGGGGGTGGCAATGACCTGCGGCAGAGACAGTAGGGGGTGGTTGGGATCGGGTGGCTCACAGGAGAAGGCATCCAGAGCCGCGCCGCGCAGGTGCCCGCTTCGAAGCGCCTCCAGGAGAGCGCTCTCATCGACAACTTCGCCTCGGGCCGTATTCACCAGATAGGCCCCTGGCTTCATGGTTGCCAGGAATCCCGAGTCAACAATCCGGCGAGTCTCCGGTGTGAGAGGCACATTCAGGCTCACGAAATCTGCCTGCCGGAGGACCTCGTCCAGTGGATGCAGCTCAATGTGATGCAGGCGGGCAAACTCCGTGTCCGCGATCGGGTCGTGGGCAAGGATACGGCAATCGAAGCCTTCCAGCCTTCGGGCCAAATGCCTGCCAATCGCCCCCAGTCCGATGATCCCGACGGTCTTGCCTTCCAATGAGCTGCCCGCGAGGCGCGGCCATTTCCCCTCATGGGTCGCAGCTGCGGCTTCGGGGATCTGCCGGGCGAGGGCCAGCATGAGCCCCAGGGCCAGCTCCGCCACCGAAGCGGCATTGGCCCCAGGAGTGTTGGTGACAATGATGCCCTTTTCACGCGCCGCCTCTAGGTCGACATTGTCGACTCCCGTCCCATAGCGAGCGATCACTTTGAGACGGTTGGCCGACTCCAATGCGGCGCGATTGATCGTATCCAGTCCGGCGATGTAACCATCGATTCCTGGCAGGAGACGCGCCACCTCGCTCGAGCCCAAAGGCGTACCCGCGGGGTTGTAGATCACCTCGGCGACCAGATCCTCTAGATCGGTCTTCAGCCGAGGATCGTTCCTGGCATAGGAAGTTGGTGTCACCAAGAGCCGGCACTGGTGAAGGTCCATGGACATTAGCGGTCCTTGCGCCAACGGGGGTTGTCGATGATCTCGATGCCGCCAGCCCCTTCCATCACCAGTTTGGGGAAACCATCCTGTTCAATGGTCCCGTAGTCGTGGCCTGCGTGCCCCGGGTAGACAAAGAATGTGGCCAGAGCCTCCTGGCGGGACGTGCATACTGAACGATGTGCCCAGCGAGGCGGGATGTAGAGAACCCGCCCGGGGGCGAGCGCTTCCACGGCAACCTCGCCCTCGGGTGTCTGCATCACCATGAAGCCCTCCCCTCTCAGGCAGTAGTACAGCTCACCTGTGTCCAGCACCTGGTGGAAGTGGCCCTTGGTCATGAAGAACTCGCTCCCGACCTTTCCGGGATGAACAATCGACATCCCCACCTGTAGCTCGCCGGGGACCTCCGGCCGATGGACTTCATAAACCTCATAGACCAGGACATCACCTTTTGCCAGCATCCTTGCATAGGCATTCTCGTCCAGGAAGTGCCCCCGCAATGATCCCAGCGTACGCGTGATGTGGTTGTCAAACCGCGTTGGTGCTATCTGGGGAGAGGAGATCATGAAGACAAACGGAAGGTCACCCATAGGCGCTCCTGGGATCGGCCGTATTGTGTCTCCGACCCGGCCGGCGGCCTCAGCTGCCTCGGCCGTGGCGGCCACGTACGACAGGCCGCGCAGCGACTTGCCCTCATCGACTTTGCGATTGTATCGTGTCAGCAAGGGCGGGACAAATCGGCGGTCCTGGGAAGACGGACTTCTTCGGCCTCGACGGTCCTGCGGCCATCCGTGTGACGCTTGTGCCTGTCGACGGCGCCTCCAGCGGTATGCGTTGGACCCCCTCCCGTCGTGATTGCACCTCCCTGCCTCTCCCAAATGCGATACCTGCAGGGATGACGTTGCCCGGCAATTCATCGCACCGTTGGTGCTTGGTGCCTGCCCAGGGCGAAACCCTACAGAATCGATGGATCCGTTGATCTCGCGCTCTAGGTTCCGGGCGCAAGCGTTGTTCTACAACCGGACTAGGTTCTTCATCGAGCAGTGGGAGCCCTCGGTCTTGCCCTGAGTCATCGGGGTGAGAGGGGCGCCGCGGGTTATGGCTCGCAGCGTGTCACCGTGCATCGCCTGGCTGCCGGGGCGTGGACGCGAAGGAAACACAGAAGGTCAAAGCAGAACCATCTAGAAACGATGAGGGCAATGGATGGAGGGTCGGCCTCTCCGCAGCATGGGCCCCGAAGCCTGCCCGGCTGCCTCGCCGGACTGCGCTCATGCGCATGACGTGAAGGTGAAGGCGATCCTCCGGCTCAAGATGAACCCGAGATCCCGCGCGGCATGCGACCTTCACGCCCACGCCTGTGCCCCAAGCTCGGGCAACGCTTGTCCTGCCGACGGTTCCGTGGGAACATGGGTTCAACCCTATGGGCAGACCGCATGATCTGCGCGGTCCACCCGTCCCCAGCCAGCGTGATTTCCTGCGAGCCGCAGGAGGCGCGGCGGCCGCGGCAGCCTTCGCTCAGGCCTGCCAGGCGGCTTGGGATCGTGCGGGCACACGCTAGCCAATGAACCCACGGAGGACAGAGTGAACAAGAAGGTCAGGATCGGCCTGATAGGGTCGGGCTTCATCTCGGACATCCATGCCACCTCGATCAAGGGCTATGTCCAGGACGCCGAGATCGTGGCGGTTGCGTCGATTGAAGGTGTGGCCGAGTTCGCCCGGCGGCAATCTATCCCCCATGCCTTTGAAGACTACCGGGATCTGCTGGCCATGAAGGAAGTCGATACGGTGACTCTGGGGGTGCCGAACTATCTTCATTGTGAGCTGACCCTCGCCGCGGCTCGCGCCGGCAAGCATGTGGTATGTGAGAAACCGCTGTGCCGCACGCTCGAAGAGGCAGACCAGATGATCGAGGCCTGCCGGGAGAAAGGGGTCCTGCTGCTCTACGCAGAGGAGTTGCTCTTCGCGCCCAAGTATGTCCGGGCGCACGCACTCGTGCAGGAAGGGGCAGTGGGGAGCCCCTTCCTGGTCAGGCATTCGGAGGAGCACTCGGGTCCGCACATGCCCTGGTTCTGGGATGTGAATCTGTCCGGGGGCGGGGTCCTCATGGACATGGGGTGTCACTCGATCGAGGTCGCACGCTGGATTCTGGGCAAGCCGGACGTGCGCGGTGTGACGGCCATGATGGGGACGTTTGTCCACGCGGCAAAGACGCGGGGGGAGGATCACTCCATCTGTGTTGTGGAGTATGAAGGCGGCCGGCTCGGCATCGCCGAGAACTCCTGGGCAAAGGGGGGAGGCGTAGACGACCGATGTGAGATCCTCGGCTCCAAGGGCAACATACGCGCCGACCTCATCCGCGGGAGTTCGCTGCTCACGTACAGTGACGCCGGTTACGCCTATGCCGGAGAGAAGGCAGCGACAACCCAAGGCTGGAGTTTCGCCACGTTCGAGGAATCGTGGAACTTCGGCTTTCCACAAGAGATGCAGCACTTTGTCAACTGCGTGCTGGGCAGGGAGGGCCCCGCCGAGACCGGAGAGGACGGCAGGACCGTTCTCGAAATCATGTACGCGGCCTACCAGTCCGCCGCCGAGGGGAGGAAGATGACTTGGCCCTACAGCCCTCCACGCGTTGAGAAGCCGATTGATCTCTGGAAGCCGGCAGGCGAGGCTGCCGGACATCGAAAGAGCACCCCTGAGTGATCTCCGCCGACGCCCTCACGGCGTGAGCGCGGGAGCTCCGTTCCCGGGTTGAGGGCCGCGGCTGTGTTCTCCCCTGGCCATTTGTCCCCGTCAGTCTGACGGCCGGTTGCCGAAACGCGCTCTTGGAGCCGACCGGTAAGTGTGGTAGGATACATACACTTCGTAAGTAACTCTTTCATTTCGTAAGTAACCAATCTGACGTCGTCCACCCAAGGGAGGCCATGAGCTATCCGCTCACCGTGACGGCCTCGGCAATGCGGGCCATCAACCGATCTGCGATCCTGGAAACGATTCGGCGCGACGGACCGATCTCCCAGTCCGTCATTGCCGAACGCCTCGACATCAGCCTGCCGACCGTCATGCGCATCGTCGGGGGGTTGAAGGACGAAGACCTCGTCCGCGCGCTGATTGACAAGGAGTGGAGCGGAGGGCGGCGCCGGTCCTTGCTTGAGTTCAACGCCGAAAGCTACCTCGTCCTGGGTATCGACCTGGGCGGCACCAAGATGTACGGTGCGCTCTCCGATCTGGGCGGGACCGTGCTGGACGAGGTCATCATCGGCCCGCACGGCACGTCGGGCGAGGAGAGCTACGACCGCCTGGTCAACCTGATTGACAGGCTGCTGGCGAGTCCGAAGGCGCAGGGGCGCAGGGTGCGCGGCATCGGCGTAGGCGTCCCCGGGATCACTCTCCACCAGGAGGGCATCGTCCGCTGGGCCTACACGCTGGAGTGGAAGGACTTCCCTCTCAAGGCCCGCCTGAGCGATCGCTACAAGCTGCCGATTACAGTCGACAACGATGTCAACCTGGCGGCGCTGGGTGAACTGTGGTTCGGCGCGGGGCAGAACACCCAGAACATGATTCTGATCGCGATCGGCACCGGCATCGGTGCCGGCATCATTATCGACGGGGCACTATATCGCGGCTCAACGGAAGCCTCCGGCGAGATCGGAAGCATGGTGCCCGGGCGGGAATTCCTCGGAAAGGATTTCCGTGACTTCGGCGCATTGGAGAGCGTCGCCTCCGGCACGGGGATCGCCGCGCGGGCGCGCGAGGTGCTCAAGACCCAGGCCAAACAGATCAATCCGGACGACGTCACGGCCGAGGATGTCTTCGACGCCGCGCGGCAGGGGCAGGCGTGGGCCTGGGGCGTGATCGAGGAGACGGTCGACCTTCTGGCGATGGCGATCGCCAACCTGACCGTCATGTTTGACCCTGAAATGATCATCCTGGGGGGAGGGGTCTCCCGTTCGGCTGACATGTTGATCGAGCCGATTTCACGCCGCATCAACGGTGCCGTGCCCGCCCTCCCCCGGTTGGTGACCTCCCGCCTTGGGTTGCGCGCGGCCGCGATGGGCGCGATCACCAATGTGCTACACAACACGTCCGATTACTACATCGTGCGCAAGCTCTCTTGAGCGGGCATCGGTATCCTTAAAGGAGGTGAGCCCGAACAATCATGCCCTAGGAGATCTAGCGAGGCACCACCGTCCCCCACCCGTCTTGTCGAGCGCTCTATCCGAGTGTAGACTCGGGGGGGCTGGGCGATCCAGATGTACGCCCTGTGTGGGACCGAGTCGAAAGTTCAGAGATGCGTCTATCGCATCACCCCAATAGGAGGGGAGAAGAGATGAGTAAGAAGACTACTTGCGTCCTTGCATTCCTGCTCGTGGCCAGCGTGCTCCTGGCGGCTTGTGCCCCGGCGGCCGCGACCACAGCTCCCGCAGCTGGGCCGGTTACCGTACGAGTGCTGCTGATGCAGCAGGCGGGGCCTACACCGGATGAGAACAACGCCATCGCCGCCGAGTTCAACAAGCTGAATCCAGACATCACGGTGGTCATCGACTACGTGGCCTATGATGCCCTACACGACAAGATCGTCACCTCGATGTCGGCCAACCCGCCCACCTATGACGCCTTCCTGATGGACGACGGCTGGTATGGCGAGTTCCAGAAGGCCGGCTATCTCCTGGACGTCACCGACCGGATCACCCAGGTAATGAAGGACGGGGTCTTCAAGTCGGCCTGGGGGGTCACGACGGTTGGCGACAAGATCTACGGCCTGCCTTACTTCCTGGACACCAAGTACTTCTTCTACAACGATGAGCTGCTCAAGCAGGCCGGTTTCAACGAGCCCCCCAAGACCTGGGAAGAAATGCTGGACATGGCCAAGGTCATCAAGGAAAAGGGGATCGCTGAATTCCCCGTCGTCTGGTCTTGGGCCCAGAGAGAAGCTGCCATCTGCGACTGGGTAGTCCTGCTGACCGGCAATGGCGGCAGCATGATGGACGCCAATGGCAAACCGGCGTTCAACAGCGAAAAGGGCGTCGAAACGCTGACCTGGATGGTCAAGTCCATCGATGACGGGCTGAGCAACCCGTCCTCCGTGACCAACATTGAGGACAATGTGGTCAGTGTCATACAGCAGGGCAAGGCGGTCTTCGCCCTGAACTGGCTGTACATGGCGAACGGGGTCAACTTCAACGAGAAGGATTCCACGGTGGTCGGAAAGATCAAGATCTCGATGATGCCGGTCTTCGCCAGCGCGGCCGCCGCCGGGTTGAAGTCCACCTCGATCAACGGGTCGATGGGCATGTCCATTGCCGCCCAATCACAACACCCTGACGAGACCTGGAAGTTCATTTCCTACCTCGCCAGCGAAGATGTGATGAATCGCTACTCGGCCAACCTGCTC
>JAPLGR010000024.1 GCA_026390045.1 Chloroflexota bacterium
GACCTCAGCCCGGAAGGTGATCACCACACCCTCCACCGCAATCACCTCTGCCCGGCACCGGACAGCCTGGCCCATCGGCGTCGGCGCCAGGTGCCGGACTTTGAGGCTGACGCCAACCGTCGACTCACCGGACGCCAGGTACGGCTCGACCATCCTCCGGCACACATCCTCGATGAGCAGGACCATGGACGGCGTGGCAAAGACGCGCAGCGTGCCGCTCCCCAGGTGGGCGGCGGTGCGGCCCTCGTCGACCGTCAGACTGGCCTCATGGGTCAGCCCCGGCTTCAATCCCTCGAGCGTCATACGTCATCCTCGTCGTCGATGTCGCCGCCCATCGCGACCGCCACGGCCACGGCGTGCTCATGGGTATCGCTCAGGCTAACCGTCCAGCGGCTCAGGCCGAGCTCGCGTGAGACTCGGAGCGCATCGCCGTGGAGACGCAAGATCGGCTCTCGCCGCGGGCCGGTGAGGATCTCGATCTCCAGCCAGCCAACCTCACCGATCCCGGTCCCCAGCGCCTTGGCCACGGCTTCTTTCGCCGCGAAGCGCGCCGCCAGCGCGGGCGTTCGCCCGTTGGAGTCAATCAGCTCCTGCTCAGTGAAGAAGCGCTCGAAGAAGCGATGTCCGTAGCGCAGGATTGCCTCATCGATGCGCTCAACCTCGATCATGTCAACACCTGCCCGCAGCATGCCTACCCCTCCGCCCCCGCCGGCCCGGCCACGGCGATCGCCATCAGATCAGGCTCGAGGAAGCGCCGCGAGGTCGCCAGGACCTGCTCGCGCGTGATGGATGCCACGAGGTCGGGGTAGCGCTGGTAGAAGTCGAGGCCCAGGCGGAAGCGCTCCATGTTGACCAGGGCAGCCGCGACTCCCTCATTCGATTCCATCTGAAGCGGCAACCGGCCGATGAAGTTGGCCTGATTGTCCCTCAGCTCCTGAGAGGAGACGCCCCCCTCGACGAAGCGGCGGATCTCTTGCCGGATCAAGTCGATCGCCCGTTCAACGTTGGCCGGTGCCACGCCGGCCATCACTTGCCACGGGCCAGGGCCGGGGCCGCCGGAAAGCGAGCTGGCCACGCTGTAGGCCAGGCCAGCCGACGCCCTCACAACGTCCCCCAGCCGCCCCATCAAGCCGAAGCGTCCCAAGATGCTATTCGCCAGCGCCGCCGTCAGGTAGTCTGGATCGTATCGGCTCGGGCCGATCCCGCCGATCACGACATCGGACTGGCTCTTGCCGGGCAGAGAGCGGTCGCGTCGCACGATTCTCGGCAGTCCCGCGACGGGCGGGATGCCCGGCTGAGTGGGCTGCTTGGGATTCCGCCAGTCCCCGAAGGCTACCTCGACGGCGTCCAACGCATCATCGGCACGCACCGCGCCAACCACGGCCAGCAGCATTCCTCGAGGCCCGTAGGTGTGGCGGTGAAACGCGCGAGCCGCGTCGGCTGTCAGCGACGAAACCGTCTCACGGCTCCCATCGCTTGGCAGGCTGTAGGGATGATCTCCATACAGCAGCTCATCGAACGTCAACTGCGCAACAGAACCGGTGTCTTGGTCCCGGATGGACAGGGCAGTCAGCTTCTCCGCGCGCAGCCGAGCCATCTGGGACTTGGGGAATGTTGGAGAGCGCAGGACCTCAGCGGCCAGGACAAGGAGCACACGCAGGTCCTCCGCCAGCGACTTGCCACGGAATGATGTGCTGTGTGTCCCGGCGCCGAAGCTCAGGCCGGCCCCCAACGATTCGATGCTCTCGTAGATCTTCTCGAACGTGCGTGAAGCGGTGCCCCGCATCAGCCCCGAGGCGGTCAGATCAGCCAGGCCTCCCCGAGCCGGCGATTCGTCCAACGCGCCGACCATCAGCGAGCCCGTAAGGATCACGGAAGGACTTGAGAAGTTCTCGCGCGCCAGGATCGTCAGGCCGTTTGGCAGCACACGGCGCCGGATAGTCTCCGGGCCGGGGAGGGAACGGATGTCGAGCTTCGGAAAGCCAGGCCGGGGTTCAGGCATGCGCCCGGTCCCCACTGGGCCGGTAGATCCCGACCACGCGATTGGACGGAATCAGGTACTTCAGGGCGGCGGCATGGACCTCGGCCGGCGTCACCCGGGTAATCCGCTCCAGGTACGACTCGAACCACGCGTAGTCAGCGAAGATCTCGCTGTAGCCGAGCCAGAAGGCCTGGTTGGTGATGCTCTCGCTGCCATAGGCGAAGAGCGCCCGTGCCTGCTTGATCGCCTTGGCGACCTCTTCGGCGCTGACCGGGTGATCGAGCAACCGGGCGACCTCGTCATCGTAGGCCTGCAGGGTCTGCTCGGGCGTGTGATCGGGGCGCACCGTTGCCTGGATCGAGTACAGGTACGGATCGATGGTGGCTGCCAGACCGCCACCCACGGAGGCGGCCAACTCGCGTTCCACCAGCGCCCTGTACAGCCGCGAGGTCTTGTTGGAGATCCCGACTCCGAACAGGTTCAGGCTCGATGCTCCCGCCAGCGCGCTGTCGAGCACGCTGAGAGCGAAGAAGTCATCATGGGCTCCGCCCGGAACGTGATAGGCAATATCCAGGTACGGGGTTTCCCCGGGGCCTTCGACAACCACGCGCTTCTCTCCCCGCTGCTCGGGCTCAGCCGGGATCGGCGGCCCGGGGGCGCGTCGTCGCGAGGGGAGATTCCCAAACAGCTCGCGGATTCGCGCCAGCATCGGCCGCGACTGGAAGTCCCCGGCGATCGCCAGCACCGCATTGCCAGGGACATAGTATGTATGGTAGTGGTGGAATAGGTCCTCCCGGGTCATCGTCTCCAGATCAGCCATGTGACCGATGACTTCATGGTCATACGGGTGGACGCGGAAGGCAGCCGCCTGCACCTCCTCGGCCAGGCGGAAGGTGGGCTCATTCTCGTCTCCCTGGCGCTCGGAGACGACCACGGTGCGTTCGGACTCGAATTCGCCCACGTCGAACAGGCTGCGAACCATGCGGTCGGCTTCGAGACGCAGCGCAAGGTCAATGCTGCCCGCCGGCATGGTCTCATAGTACGCCGTCCAGTCCAGCCAGGTCATGGCGTTCCAGTAGCCGCCATCGCGCGAGATCGCTTTGTCGAGAATCCCAGCCGGGAAGCGAGGCGTCCCCTTGAACTGCATGTGTTCGACCAGGTGCGAGACGCCCGTGATCCCCGGCCGCTCGTTCCGCGAGCCGACGCGGTACCAGACCCACGAGCTGATCAGCGGCGCAGTGTGGATTTCCTTGAGGCGGACTTCAAGACCGTTACGCAGGCGGGTGCGCAGCACGCCGACGCTCACGCCCTGGCGTTCTCCCGGGTTTGGGCGTAGCCGTGCCCCACTCCCCGGTACTGGAAACCGTAGGAGGCCATCTCCGCCGGGTCGTAGATGTTGCGGCCATCGATCACAACCGGCTGGCGCATGACGTCATGCAGCCGACGAAGATCCAGGTGTTTGAACTCGTTCCACTCCGTGCAGACGATAACGGCGTCGCAGCCTTTCGCCAGATCATAGGCGT
>JAPLGR010000676.1 GCA_026390045.1 Chloroflexota bacterium
TCGGCGTGTTCCTGCTGGTGTCGACCGCCTGCGCCAGGAGCACGGAACCATCTGGAATGCGGACTGAGCGTCGACCGGCCTTGCTCTACTTCTACTCCGACTCGACCCGCATTGCGCTGCCGGACAGCGCCCATCGGTGGCAACCCGTCACCCTTACGATCACGAGCTATGGCGGGGGCTGCATCACCCAAGGCGAGACTGACGTGGCGGTTGGAGACCTGCTGGCCGTCATCCGGCCCCATCGGTACGAAGCCGTTGGTCCCGTTGCATGCACCGGTGAGCTGCGCATCTTCCAGCACGTCGCAACGGTGCAGTTTGCCCAGCTCGGATTAGCGACCGTGCGGGTCATCGGTGAGCAGCGTCCGGGCGACGGGCCGCGCGCAGTGCAGCGTGTGATCGCTGTCGTACCGTGACGTGCATTCGGCTGCGGCCCAACCCCATGAGGCAGGGCGCGGTTGAGTTGGGCGTCGCTGAACACGCGGGATTCGTTCCGGCCGAAGGAGCGAGGACGGCGAAGCGCTCGCGGCACTGGCTTAGCAGTCCAATCACCTGTTGCCTACACAGGCCCCGCGCACAGCGAGCCGCTTCGGCATTGTGGAGGTCGCCCATGGATCGGCCACTACTTCCTTCTGCCGTCGTCGTCTCCTGCCTGCTTGCCGCAGGCTGTACTGAGGCCGACATCTCCCGACTGGAGATCGTCGCCCAGGCGACGCCGTTCTACTGGGTTCAGGACACCACTCGCATCTACCTCCGTGCCGACTCGACCCGCCTCACCATTGAGGCCGACTCCACCGCGCTGCCCGCCCTGTCCGCATCCCTGTCCACCATCGGCGTGACCGTGGACGCCGCGACGGCGATGGTCATCCCGGAAGGGCACTGGGTGCTGACGCTCCACACCGGCACCTCAGCGACCGCTGCGGTGGCTGCCGCACACGCGTTGCGAGGCCGCACGGACGTGCGCTTCGCCAGCAACGCCTACTTGCCCGCGCAGCAGCCGACCTCGTGCACCTCGCTGCTCGTCAACCGCCTGGTCGTGATGTACAACGCGTCGGTCGCCACCCATCAGATCGCCGCCTTTCATGAGCGCGCTGGCTTCGGCGTGGTGCGGTCACCGTCTGGTGCCTGGAGCCCCTACTGGGTGCTCCGGTATCCTCCCCGCAGCCCCTTCACGCCTCTCGAGATCGCGGCTGCGGTGTATCATCATCCCTACGTCGAGTGGGCCGACCCTGACAGGACGGATTGCATCGGCCCCGGTGGCCTGTGACGCTCGACCCGCTTGCTGCTGTCGGGCCTGCGCGCTCATCTTCTCCTCGGCAACAAGCGCTTCCCGTCGGGCGCTCCGGCCCGCAGCAGAAGCGCGATTCGCTACGCACACCGCGAAGGGACTGTGTGGTGTCGTGACCTAGCACTATCCGCGCTGATCGCCAGCACACTACTCGCCTGGCCCGACGCTCTGTCAGCGCAAGGCGATGCGGCTGCCTACCTGGAGCTGGCCGTGGGCATGGCCTTGAAACCCGCCTACGGGGAGAGCTATCCCGATGGTCCCATGGTCAGCGCGAGAGTTGGGCGATTCCTGCTCCCGCACGCGGCCCTGCGCCTTGAGGCAGAACTGCAGTCGTTCGGCGCTGGCGAGCCCCTTGTCGATAACTGGTCGCCGTGCAGGTCACCCGGCTGCAGCAGTCAGCTCCAGGGCCTCGGTGCAGGCCCGATCCGGACGGTGAGCGCGCTCGCGAGCTTCCAGTACTACCAGCAGGCTGATCGTCGAGGCTTCTACGTGCTCGCGGGGTTCGGACCTCAGTACCTGGCGTCACACCCAGACCGCGCTCGCGCCATTCGTCTCGCCGTGCAGGCGGGGGCAGGCGCTTCGCTCGCGACGGTGATGGTGATCGAAGCCCGGTACCAGGCGAGTCTCGGGGCTCGCGCCGAGCCGCAGCACGTGGTGCTGATCTCAGTGGGCCTGAGATACACTCCGCGGTCGCGGGTGCCGAACCAGCGCAGAGCCTGTGTGAAAACCCTCAGCACGCGCGCACTGGTCGGCCGGTAGCCGCGCGCCCGGACGATGCCGATGAAGCCGCGAACCCCGCGACGCCGCGAAATCGATCGCTGACGTCGAACCACGAACCAGTCCGCGTGTCCAGCCGACAGGGCCACCGGGCGCGCGGCTCACCGTGCCCTACGGTTCACGTCTGGTGGAGCGAGGGTGAAAGGCGGTAGAAGGGGGAGCATGGAACAGCGGTGTGCGTTCGGGAGCCGCGGCACGATCGGTGATTGGGCAGCATGAACCCCGCGTTGGAGGTCCCGGATGGCGACGAGTGGGCGTTCGGCTGATCGCAGGGCGCTGTTGGCGCGTGCCGACGCTGACCTGGCCAAGGTCGAGGCGCAGTACAACGCCTCGCTGCACGCCAAGGCGATTGGCGCTGAACTCCGTATCGACATCAAGAATCTCATGGAGAATCTCCGTTCGATACTGGAGTACGTTGCCGAGGACATACGTGACACGCACTGCCCCACGGCGAAGACGCCAAAGCCTGTCTACTTCCCGATCTTGCCGGACAGGCCTCAGTTCGAGGCCCGGATGCAGCAGTGGTATCCCAACCTCAATTCGACCAAGAAGACGCTCTGGGACTACCTGGAGTTCGTCCAGCCGTAGCACCCCGGCTTCAAGTGGCTCGGGCAATTCAACCGCGTCAACAACGAGAACAAGCAGAGCAGTCTGGTGGAGCAGACAAGGGTAGAGGTGGACCAAGTGCGGGCCACCATGCCTGGTGGCGGGTCCGTGAGCTGGAATCCCGCTTCCGTGCGGTTCGGATCTGAGGTGCTCATCGGCGGCGTTCCCGTTGACCCCAGGACCCAGATGCCTGTCCCACATCCGTCACTCAAGGTTGAGCGCATTACCTGGGTTGACTTCCAGTTCGACGGAGTCGGCGTCTCTGCCCTCGGCCTCCTGAAGGCGGCAGCCTCCGGCATCAAAGGAATCGTCACCGAAGTGGAGCGGCACCTCTAGGGGAATTCTGAACGGGCGGGGACCTGCGTAACGAATCAGTCCAGCCGACGAAGTGGGAAGCTTGCGTCGGTTGTTCCGCGCCAGGCCGATGTGATGCGGTGCCACTCATCCAACGGGCGAGACCAGTCGCGGCGAATCCAGGCCGCGAAGCCGTCCCGATGTGCCCACCAGCGGCCGTCCACCGACCGGCTCAACCTCCTTGGCATCAAGCATATGAGTGATCTGTACTTCAGGCGCGAGGTGGGGCCGTACGTCAAGGAGGACGCCGAGAAGCTGGGGAAACACCTCCTGAAGGCACCCGCTAACCGGAAGAAGCACGCGGCGTAGTACAGACACGGGCCGCTATGGGAGCACTCTGGTCACCCAGCAGCCACCCACGAGTTCGGGAAGTAAACGGAAAAAATCGAGCACGGCCCCAGGCAACCTGAAGCCGCGCTTCGATTTCCGCTTAGTGCGCCGCCCGTGAATCGAACACGGAACCTACTGACTAAGAGGACGCTGCTCCCACCATCGGAGAGCGACGCAAGTCCATGTCCTACCTCCCACTGCGCAAGAGTCGCAAAACGCCT
>JAPLGR010000712.1 GCA_026390045.1 Chloroflexota bacterium
TGGTCATCTTCGGCGCCGCCGGCCGCGGCAAGACCACCTTCGTCAAGACGCTGCTCACTGCGCTGGCCGTCACCCGTTCGCCAAACGAGCTGCACCTGTATGCCCTCGACTTCGGCCGGGGCGGCCTGAAATCGGTGAAGGCCCTGCCTCACATGGGCGCGTCGATCGATTCCTCGGAAACGGCGCGCGTGGAGCAGATGATCCGTATGCTCCGCAATTTCATCAATGAGAGGCAGGAACGTCTCGCCAAGTACAACTCGCTGGCCGACCACAACGTCAGGAACCCGAAGGACGTCCTGCCCGAGATCGTCGTCGTCATCGACAACTTCGCCGAGTTCAAGGAGAGCTACGAGCACCTCATCCCCGAACTGATGGCCCTCGTGCGGGACGGGCGGGCCTTCGGCGTCTTCTTCGTCATCACCGCCAATACGCCCACCGACCTCGGCAACAAGCTCTACAACCTCCTGACCCAGCGCCTGACCTTCACCCAGGCCGACCGGTCACTGTATCTCGAGATCGTCGGCCCCGGCGCCCGCAGTTTCGAGAACGTTCCCGGCCGGGGGTTGATCGCCGCCCCGGTGAAGGACAAGATCCTGCCGTTGGAATTCCAGGTGGGTGTGCCGGGCCAGCCCGACATGATGCAGGACGTCGATCAGTTCGACGTCTATCAGGATCTTGCCCAACGGATGGACAGGGTCTGGACCGCCCTGGGCGGGAGGCGGCCGGCCGCCGAACTGCCGCGCTCGGTGACCCTGTTGGAGCTCTTCAAGTTGCTCGAGAAACGGGAGATCGGGGTGTTGGGCGACCTCCAGGTAACCGAGAAGTGGAAGTACTCGATGGAGCCGGGGAATCAGGAGTGGTTGCGCGGCCCGATCGGCCTGACCAGCAGCCGCGACATCCGCTCGCTGGTCTTCCAGGCCCAGGCCGATGGCGTGCACGGGATGGTGGCCGGCACCACCGGCTCGGGCAAGTCCGAGATGATCCAGACGCTGATCGCCGGGATGGCCATCCGGTACGACCCGCGCATCGTCAACTTCGTTCTGGTCGACTACAAGGGCGGGGCCACCGTCGAGCCGTTCCGCAAGCTGCCGCACGTCGTCGACGTCGCCACCAACCTGGATTACAACGCGGTGGAACGGATCTTCGTCGCCATCCGGGCGGAGATGGACCGCCGGGCTTCGATCCTGGCCAAAGCGGGCGCCGCCGACCTGGTGGAGTACCGCAAGAAGGTCATCCCCTCGCTCAAGCCAGGCTCGCCGTTTCCTGACACCTTCCCGCACCTGTTCGTGGTCGTCGACGAGTTCGCCGAGATGATTCAGGCGAATCCGGAGTACCGGACGCAATTCGAGCAGATCACCCGGCTGGGCCGGGACTTCGGGGTGACGCTGATCCTGGCGACGCAGCGCCCGTCGGGCGTCGTGAGCGATCAGATGAAGGCCAACATGAAGTTCCGCATCTGCTTGCGGATGGAGACCCCGGACGACAGCAAGGAGCTGCTGAACAAGCCCGACGCTGCCCGCCTGCCCCAGATCGCCGGTCGTGGCTACCTCCAGGCGGGCACGGAAGTGCTCACCGAGGTGCAGGTGGCCTGGTCGGGCTCCCCGTACACCGACGATCGGGCCGATCCCCAATACCCGACCGAGGCCATCCTGGAGGGGCTGGGGACCAGTGAGAAACCGCGTTCGACCCTGATGTGGCTGGTGGGTGCCCTGGCAGCAGATGCCAAGCGGCTGAACATCCCCAAGCAGCGCAAGCCGTGGCCCGATACGCTACCGACGACGTTGCCGCTGAACCAGCCTGTGGACGCCAGCTACCTGCCGGACGTCGCCGAAGATAAGACGGTGCTCTCCCCGGCGATCGCAGCCTGGATCGATGCCGCCCCCAAGAAGCCGGAGCAGGCGGCCTCGCTGTGGAAGCCCTTCGACTGGAAGACCCCACTGCCGCTCAAAGCCGCCATCGGCGTCATGGATGATCCCTACCACTCGATCCAGCGTTTGTTCGCCGTCGATGTGGCTGCCGATCCGATCGCCGTGTTCGGGGCGAGCGGGCGGGGCAAGTCCACCTTCATCAAGTCGTTGGTGCTGGCTCTGGCCGCACAGCACAGCCCGCGCGACCTTCACTTTTATGCCATCGACTTCGGCCGAGGCGGCCTGCGGTCCCTGCGGAACGTGCCGCATTGCGGCGCAGTCATCGACACGGTCACGCCGGATCGCATCGAGGCCCTCTTCCGCATGATC
>JAPLGR010000299.1 GCA_026390045.1 Chloroflexota bacterium
TGCTTGTGAGCGTCGCATCCGATCCTATAATTCATGGTAGCTGCACCTTTCTCTGTCTGAGAGCGCGTCGGAAGCCAAACTGCGACGAGGATAGCGGAAGGTGCAGCACTTTCATATGATCAACTCGCCAGACTGTGTGAAAAGTCGGACCGGTGGGGATCTGTCCTGTTGCGCTTGCGCAGATTCTCGATGAAGTGGGTTTGGTACATCTTGTGAGCGCGCGGGAACTCCTGTGGGTGGGAACGCGATTCGCGATTCTGGGCTTTTCACACAGGCTCTCGCTGAAGCTGACCCGGCGGGCTGGGCCATAGGGTGGGGCGTCTTGCCCGCCAGCATGCGCGAGAATAGATGGACAGCGGCCCGCTTCCGCCGGGCAGCTTAGCTCGAGGCCGTTGGGCAGCCCCGGTACTTGACCCTGGGGCTGCCCTTTGCTACAATGGCAGACGTATTACGAGAAACGGGTCGATAGGAGAATGGTATGGACACGACAACCGTGTCGCCCAAGTTCCAGGTGGTGATTCCTCTGCGCGTGCGCCTAGCCCTGGGGATCCGCCCGGGGCAGAAGATCCAGGTCATCCCGTACGAGGGGCGGATTGAGCTCATCCCCATCCGGCCGCTCAAGCAGGCCAAAGGGTTCCTGCGCGGCATCGACACTTCCGTAGAACGGGAGCAGGATCGGGCATGAACGTTGTCGACTCCTCGGGGTGGCTTGAGTTCTTCGCCGACGGGCCCAATGCCGGCTTCTTTGCACCGCCCATCCACAAGGTCTCGGAGTTGATCGTTCCCACGGTCAGCTTGTATGAGGTGTTCAAGCGCGTTCTTCAACAGCGGGACGAAAGCCAGGCTCTGCAGGCAGTTGCTCTGATGGAGCAGGGGGCCGTGGTCGACCTGAACGCCACACTGGCGTTGGCGGCGGCTAAGCTGTCGTCGGACTTGAAGTTGCCGATGGCCGACAGCATCATGCTGGCAACAACCCGTGCGTTCGATGCGACCCTGTGGAGCCAAGACGCAGACTTCGAGGGGATGGATAGCGTTCGCTACGTTCGCTCTTCCTGACTGGCGGGGCAGCCCAACAACTTCCATGAGAAGGCTTTGGTTGTCAAGGGTCGACGTGGCGACCGCTCCTCGCTGATCTGCCGGCTCAACTCCTGGACGCCACACTTCCATTCGCACTCTTGGTGAGCCCCTGGGGGCTCGGTGCAGGCTGGGGTCCAAGCTCAGGTGGGCGCTGCCATCTCGCTGCCGGTTTCCGGAATGTGCTTCCGGCCCAGTTGTTGGCCGCAGTCGCCCTGACGGGGCATGGAGCCGGGCAATCGCTACCGCCGCTGCTGGACGATGGTGTTGAAGGTCCCTCCCTTGGTTTTCTAGTTGACGGTCAGTGCTGGTTGGGCTGCTGTTGTGATCTGTCGAAGTGGCTGGTAGTCTTCCCCGGTCACCCACAGCCGATGAAGCAGGACGGCCAGCTTGCGAGCCACCCCCACCACCGCACGTTTCTTGGCATTCATGCCGCCGCGTTCGGCCAGGCTCAGTCCCCAGCGGCGCAGGTCGCAGTCGGGACCGAAGGGCCCGAGGATGTACTGGGCGCTGCCCACCAGTAGGCGCCGCAAGTAGACGTCGCCTGTCTTCGTGATACGCAGCTGCGGGTCGGCACCCCCGGATTGGTTCTGGCGGGGAACCATCCCCAGGAAAGGCCCCACCTCGCGGCTCTTCCGGAAGCGGGCTGGATCCTCCAGGCTCAGGATGTAGGCCAGGGAGGTCAAGGCGCCCACTCCGCCGACTTGGCGCAGCCCTTTCGTCTCCGGGTAACGGCTCTGGCACAGATCCTCGATCTGGCGGTCGTAGGCACGGATACGGTCAGTCATCTCCCCGATCGTATCGAGCAAGGGCTCGAAGGCGGGCTGGAGCGCCTGTGGCATCGCCTCCCGTACCTCTTATGATGGAAGCTGTCCGCTGAACAGGCCGGCAGTCGGTCGCCGAAACTCTTGGCCATGCCTCTCATATGGTTGATCAGCATCGTGCGGGCCCGCACCAGCGTGTCTCGAGACCGGATGAGCGCCAGATGCGCTTGCGTCTCCGGGCTTCGATGGCGCACCGGGGATAGAAGCTGAGGATCCAACCGGGCCAGCCGCGCCAGATACTCCGCATCGATCCGGTCATTCTTGCGCGGGTTGCGGTAGATCAGCCGCAGCTTGCGGGCATCGGCAACGATGACCTCGTGTCCCAACTCTGTCAGCAGGCGGCTGACCCACGGAGAATGGGTCCCGACCTCCATGGCCACCCGGCAGTGTCCTATCCCACTGAACTTCCGCCTCAGCGCGGACTCGCTGGTCGGCAAGCGGCTCTCCTCCACCG
>JAPLGR010000054.1 GCA_026390045.1 Chloroflexota bacterium
TTCCATCATCTCGATCAGGGTTACCCGGACGCCCAGTTCCGCGAAGAGCGTCGCGAACTCGGCGCCGATGACGTTTCCTCCGACGATGAGAAGGCTCCCGGGCAAGGTCTGCAGAGAGAGGAGGCCGTCGGAGGTCAGGATTCGTTCCGCGGGGTGTACGCCGGGCGGCAGGGCGGGTTCGGACCCCCAGGCGATGACCATGTTCCGGGCGGAGAGGCGCTCGCGGCGGCCGTCCGGGGCGGTCCACTCGACCTCGCCCGGGGAGAGGATCCGCCCCTCCCCCTCTTTCATCTCCACGCCGCTCTCCGTCAGGGATTTCTGGACGCCCATCGCGGAGATTTTCACGATCTGTTCCTGGTGCCGTTTCATTGCGGCATAGTCAAAGGTCGCATTTGCCACGCTCACGCCCATCCGGCCGAGTTTCTTCAGCTCCGCGTAACGCCGGCTGCACGTAAGCAGCGCCTTGGTGGGGATGCATCCCCGGTGGGTGCAGGTCCCGCCCCATCCCTGCCGCTCGATGATCGCCGCCCGCGCCCCAAGCCTTGCCGCCCGAACCGCCGCCGCATGACCGCCCGGTCCCGCCCCGATCACCAGGATATCGAATGTCTCCGGCATGAGATTCCTCCCATCGTGGTTTTCATGTTTTGAAAATATAGCATTTCGGAAATAATATCATTCAATCTTTAACTAATTCTCTGACGTAGTCAGGGGTGGGGCGTGGGGGCAAAGGCCCCACACCTTTAGTGAACCGACATTGTTGGTGAGCAATATTTTAAAAGAGTCGTTTCAATCCTTGTCGGGCAAGGCGAAGGACATTTTCAGAAAATGGAACCAGAGGGCCAAAAGTCATAGATTTCATCGATGTCCCCTCCATGCTTTAAGTGCCTTTTAATGGGTGACCCCAGGGTGTTCCTTCCCACTTTGTTACGATTGCCTGACCCCATTCCCTATTTCCCCAATGCCCTCTCCCCAAGGAAGAGCGGGTCGGGCTGCGAGAATCTTCGCCGCTATGCGGCTCAGAGTGACAGCGTGCAAACGGCTGGCCAGACTATCATCCTTAGCACATGGGAGTGGCGCCGGAGCTGCGGCGCAGGCGCTCGTAGTTGCGGCGGTAAGTCTGGAGCTCGAGGATCTTGGCGTCGGGTTCCTCCAGCGCCTGATAGATGATGCCGCCCTCGCAGTCGGCCGGCATCGGCGTCTCGGCCAGGTAGCAGAGCGTCGGCGCCACATCGGCTAGCTCCGCCGGGCGGGAGACCACGTGGCCGCGCTTGACGCCCGGGCCTTCCAGCACCACAAGTCCGTCGCCCTCGCCGTTTGGGGCGGCAACGAAAACGCGCAGCGTTTCGAGGTCAGCCGCATCCAGGACCTTGCCCACGAATTCGTCCGCCTCGGCCAGGCCGCACGCCGTGGGCACGCGCACGAAGGCGAGGTCCCAGTCGGGGCTGCAGAGCAAATGTGACGCGACCCGGTCGAAGTAGGCGGCATCACAGCTCTCCGGGTTCACCAGCTCCACCGGATGGTCCTCGTGATACTCCGGCATGGCTGAGGCTGGGAAGCCGAGCAGCAGACCGCGCTTGCTGGTCTTCTCGGCCGCCTGCCAGATGTACTGCGCCCTGCAGGGCTCGTCGGCGACGACGCCGTGGGTGGCAGTGTGGGCGCCGGTGGCCAGGGTCGCCCAGCTCGCCGCAGCGGTCGCGGCCACGGCCACCTTGGGCACGGCGGAGCCGCTCCTCAGTAGACGCCCCACGTTGGGCAACTTGCCAGCGCGGGCCGGCTCATAGATCTCGCTACTGCTGGCGCCTTCCAGCGCCACTACCAACACTTTTTTGATCTCTTCGGACATGGTTCTCTCCTTTCGCTATACGCTTGCACTTGTTGGGGATTAGGTTATCCCCTCTCCCTTTGGGAGAGGGAGGCTCAGCAGTTGACCGTCGGCGTCGCCGGACGCTGGCGCCAAGCCGACGACGAGCGCACCTGGAGCGCTCCCATATTCAGTCACTGGGCCGGATTCAAGCCACGCCGAAGGCGCCGCCCGGTGCGAGACCATTGGCTCCAGTTCTGTATGTGATGCGCCAGGTGCTGTGGCTGCCGACCACTGCCAGCCCTATGTTGGTGGCGCGCTCTACGTCCAGCCCTATCGCTTATTCGCAGAGGCCGAAGCAGGAGTCGGCGACCACCTGCACGACGACGTCTTCGCCTTCGGTATATGGCATGGTGCTCGGCGCCTGCACGCGTATCTCATGTCCGTGCCACTGCACGCGGTAATCGATGTAGTTGCCGAGGAAGGTCATTTTCTTCACTGTGCCGCGAATGAGCGATTCGTCCTCGCCCGCCCGCCCCGGCGGCAGCAGGTTGATGTCCTCCGGCCGCACCACGAGGGTAACATCCGCCCCGGCGCTGGCCCCGGCTGGCACCGGCGCCGTCACCACACAGCCGTCGGCCATCCTCACCCGCGCATGGCCGTCGCTCGTCAGCCGCTCTATCTTGCCCGGTAGAAGGTTGACCAGACCCATAAAGCTCGCCACCAGCCTGTTGGCCGGCCTCTTATAAACGTCGCAGGGCGGCCCGTACTGCTGCACCTTGCCCTGCTGGATGACGGCCACGCGGTCGGACATAGCCATGGCCTCGGCCTGGTCGTGGGTGACGTAGATGAAGGTGATGCCGGTACGCCGCTGAAGGTCCTTAATGGTGAAGCGCATCTGCTCACGCAGTTTGGCGTCCAGGTTGCTCAGTGGCTCGTCCAGCAGCAGAATGGTCGGCTCGACCACCAGGGCCCGCGCCACGGCCACGCGCTGCTGCTGGCCCCCCGAGAGCTGGCTCGGATAGCGCGTGCCCAGCCCGGCCAGGTCGACCACGTCCAGCATCCGCTCGACGCGCGCCTTGATTTCCCGCTGGGGCACGTTCTTCATCTCCAAGCCGAAGGCCACGTTCTGGAAGACGGTCATATGCGGCCAGACGGCGTAGTTCTGGAAGACCATGCCCATGTTTCGTCGCTCGGGTGGCAGCATAAACGTGGCGTCGGAGATTGTCTGGCCTCCCACCCTGATCTCGCCCGCGTCCGGCTGGAGGAAGCCCGCGATCATGCGCAGCGTGGTCGTCTTGCCGCAACCGGAGGGTCCGAGCAGGGTGACAAACTCCTTGTCGGCGATCTCCAGGCTGATGTTGTCCACCACCAGGTGGTTGCCAAATCTCTTGGTGACGTTGACTATCTCGATCTCGGCCATCTATGTAATCTCCCGTATGTAACCTTCCGAACGAGTGCCACGCTGCCTATGCACCGCCCAGTTCCTCTAGGCTCTTGCCGGCAAGCTTACGCATGATAAGCAGTATGGTCATGGCCAAAGTGACGGTGATCAGTGACAGCGCGGCGATCGCCTCGAAGTAGCCCATCTCGTTCAGCTTGAAGACCATAACCGATATTACCTCGGTGCCCTGGGTGTAGAGAAGAATCGAAGTGTTCAGCTCCTGCAGCGAATGCACGAAGACGAATGTCCAGGCGACCAGGAGGCCCGGTTTAACCAGCGGCATCGTGATGCGCCTGATCGTCTGGCCCCAGGAGGCGCCAGCCACGCGCGCGGCCTCCTCCAACGAGGCATCGACCTGGCGGATGGCCGTGTTGGCCGAGCGCACGGAGA
>JAPLGR010000243.1 GCA_026390045.1 Chloroflexota bacterium
TTCCTCAGCGGTTCTGCACGCGGCCAGGCCTACGACGAGGCTGAAGCCATGCGCAAATCGGCCATCGGATTGGGTGTCGCCCCGCAGGATATCCTGGTGGACAAGCAAGGCACCCGCACTCTTGAGACATGCCTGCGCGCACGCCAGGCTTTCGGCATTCGGTCCGCCCTGCTGGTGACCCAACGATTCCACCTGCCGAGGGCCTTGGTCCTGTGCGAGGCAATGGGTATCGAGGCCAACGGCGTGCAGGCCGATCTCTCACGCTACTCGACGCGCTCCCGCTGGCTCTGGGAGCTGCGCGAGCTTCCCGCCTCTCTCGTGGCGATGATCGATGCAGCCCGGATCCGCTCTGCCCGTCCGATCGAGGAGCAGTCGGCCGCGAAGCCCGGCTCAGGAGCACCGCATGGATCGTGACCAGGCGCTGGCCATTGTCCACGAGCACGTGGCCAATGCTTCGCTCATCAACCACATGCTGGCCGTGGAGGCAGCCATGCGTGCCTACGCACCGGACTATGGGGGCAACCCCGACGAATGGGGCCTGGCAGGCCTGCTGCACGATTTCGATTGGGAGATCCACCCCACCCTTGCCGAGCACCCCCAGGCCGGCGCGCCACTCCTTCGCGACCGAGGCGTCCCCGAGCCCATCGTTCGCTGCATCCTGTCTCACGCGGATCACACCGGTATCCCCCGGTCCACCCCCATGGAGAAGGCCCTCTACGCTTGCGATGAGATCACCGGCCTGATCACCGCCGTCGCCCTGGTACGCCCCTCACGCTCGCTGCATGATCTGACGGCCCGATCAGTCCGGAAGAAGTGGAGCAACCCGCGATTCGCCGCTGCCGTCGACCGAGGGCAGATCGAACGCGCCGCCATGGAGCTGGGCGTTGATCTGTGGGCCCACGTGGACCGGGTGATCGCCGCAATGCGCACGATCGCTTCGCAGCTGGGGCTTGAAGGCGAATGACGAGGGCTCGTTGCCCGGTAGCCTGCCAAATACCTACGAGCGCGGTGCTGGTATAATGCCGCGTCCGTCCTGACCAGAGAGGTCGGCGAGCTCCATGGATCCTTCCAGAGAGACATCGGCCGGTGCTCAGCGCGTGTGCCCGACATGCGGGACGCGATTGGCTGCGGGCGTCACGCGCTGCGTGGTCTGCGGATCCGACCTGCGCCCGGCCAACGCCCGCGCGATGCGCGGCGTCGGCAGCCAGGTGTCGCTCTCCCTGCCGGTGGCGCTCGGCCTGCTGGCCGCGTTTGTCTTGCTCACCGCCGGGATCACCTATGCTGCGATGCGCCTGACGAATCTCGGCGTGCGCGCCACGCCCACCGTCACACCGACACTCACGGCGACGGTGACTGCGACGCCACCGCCGACGTTCACCAGCACTCCCGAGCCTTCGCCGACGATGGAACCACCCATCGAGTACTCGGTTGTCGCCCTCGACACATGCGGCAGCCTGGCCTACGTCTTTGACGTCTCGGTCAGGTCCATCCTCGAACTCAACAACCTGGGCTCCGAGTGTCTGCTCTCAGTGGGGACCGTGCTCAAGATCCCTCGGCCCACCCCGACATCGTCCCCGGAACCGACGGCCACGCTGCTGCCGGCGGAGGCAACCGAGGAGGCCTGCGACCGGATCTCGTATACCGTGGTAGCGAATGACACGCTGGCCGGCATCGCCCTGAACTACAACGTGGAGCTCCAGGCGATCAAGGACTTCAACAGCATGCCCAGCGACACGGTGTTCGTCGGGCAGGTGTTGACGATCCCGTTGTGTCGGCGCCTGCCGACGCCCGGCCCCACCCCCACACCCACGCCGCCGCCCCCCTATCCCGCGCCCAACTTGCTCCTGCCGCGTGACGGTGAGTACTTCTCGCTGTCCAACGACAGCGTCACGCTGCAGTGGGCGTCGGTCGGTCAGCTGCGCGAGAACGAGTTCTACCAGGTCATCGTGGAAGACCTGACCGACAGCACGGGCACGAAGCGGCTCGTCGGCTACGCCACGGACACGAAGTACATCATCCCGGTGACCTTCCGCCCGAATGACACGCTCCCCCACATTATGCGCTGGGTGGTCTCGGTCGTCAGGCAGACCGGGACCGATGCCAACAGCAAGCCGATCTACGTTTCGGGAGGGGCGACCAGCGACCGGCGGCACTTCAGCTGGACTGGCAGCGCGGTGGCGGCAACTCCCACACCCTGAGCTCGGCCACAGGCCCTTGACTAATTCAGTAGGGAGAGCGGGTCGCCCGCTCCCCCTCTCACACCACCGGACATGCGGGTCCGCATCCGGCGGTTCGGTGAACGTCAGGGCACCCAACGAACCTTAGCCCTCGAGCCCTTGTTGGCGG
>JAPLGR010000487.1 GCA_026390045.1 Chloroflexota bacterium
ATATGGACGGCAGCGGCGTCGAGAAGACCGACAAGTACACCGTCACCCTGCACCTCAAGAATCCGACCATCTTCTTGCCGGACAACCTGGGACAGTACCAGGCTGCCATCGTCCCCGCAACCTTCGGCGGCGACATCACCAAGGAACCCATCGGAACCGGGCCCTTCACCATGGTCGAGTACGTGGCCACCGAACGCGCCCGCCTCAAGGCCCGCTCGGACTACTGGCAGATGGGTGCAGACGGCAAGCCCCTGCCCTACCTGGATGAGATCGTCATGGTTATGCTCGGCGAAGACCAGGCGGCTTACGTCTCTGCACTGCAGAGCGGCCAGGTTGACACCATCGCCGAGCCGAGCGTTTCGACCTGGCAAGCGGTCAAGGATGACGTGCGCTTCACCATCGTCTCGACTCCCACCGCGGCCACGCGCGTCCTGCGCCTACGGGTTGACCAGGAGCCCTGGACCAAGAACGAAGTGCGGCAGGCCCTCAAGTACTGCCACAACCGCGAGAAGATCCTGCAGCTGGCCCTGCAGGGCCAGGGCGTCATTGGCAACGACAGCCATGTGACTCAGGCCAACCCCGAGTACGTCCCGCTGGATCCGTTCCCCTTCGACCCCGCCAAGTCCAAGGCCCTGCTGGCCCAGGCCGGCTACCCGGATGGCGTGACCGTCGAACTGACCGTCGCCAGCGACTGGCCCGAATCCATGGCCTACGCCCAGGCGCTCAAGGAAGATGCCTCGGCCGGCGGCTTCACCATCGAACTGAAGCCCATGCCTGCGAGCCAGTACTGGAACGGCTGGACGGACTTCAACATGGGCATCACCTGGTGGGCGCACCGCACGCAGGCCCTTATCACCCTGGGATTGGCCTATACCGCGGATGCGGACGGGAAACCGGGCGCCTGGAACGAAAGCGGCTGGGTGGATCCGGAGTTCAGCCAGATCCTCACGGAAGCCACCGGCATCCTCGACCTGGATGCCCGCAAGGCTCTCACCCTGCAGCTCGAGGAGATCCAGAAGGAGCGCGGCTCGATCTGCACGCCGTTCTTCATGAACGTCTGGAAGATCTACACCGCCAAGGTTCACGGTGTGGAGCCATCGCCCGATGAGTACGCCATCTTCACCGAAGCCTGGAAAGAAGCCTAACCTGTCCAGGTCCTAGCCCTACCCTCTCCCGCTGCCAGCCTTCCCCTCGGCTGGCAGCGGGAGAAGCATCAAAGCAACTCCAAGAACTGTCGAGGCAAGGCGATGATACAGACTCACGGCAACAGTATGACGAGCGCCCATTACTCCCGGCTAGGCTCGCAGGAGTGTGAAAGAATCCATCGCGCCAGCCTGGAGATCCTCCGCAGGACCGGCGTGGATGTTCACGATGAGAAGGCGAGGGGCCTCCTGGTCAGTGGCGGCGCCAGAGCCAGCGGGCTGCGCGTCCGTCTGCCGGAGTACATGGTGACCCGCGCCCTTGCGACTGCCCCCAAGTCCATGACGTTTTATGACCGCAACGGCAAAGTCGCCATGCGCGCTGGCCAGTACAACACGCACTTTGGGGGCGGATCCGATTGCCTCAACGCTCTTGACCATCGCACAGGAGAACGCCGCCGGGCCTTGCTGACCGATGTCAGGGAAGCCTCGACCCTGATGGACGCTCTCCCCGAGATCGATTTCGTGATGTCGGCTTTCCTGCCCGAGGACGTCGACCAGCAGATCTATGACCGCTACCAGATGGAGGTCATGCTCAATCACACGACCAAACCGATCGTCTTCGTGTCGCCTGACTTCGAAGGCTGCGTGACGGCCGTTGAGATGTGCGAGTTGGTCGCAGGGAGCGCGGAAGCATTCCAGGCGCGCCCCTTTGCCACCTGCTACATCAACGTCACTTCCGGCCTGATCGCGAACGCGGAAGCCCTGCAGAAATGCATGTTCCTGGCGGAGAAAGGCCTGCCGCAACTCTATATCCCCCTGAACGCCGGCGGCGTGAATGCCCCCACCACCACAGCCGGCTGCATGGCTTCCATGAATACCGGCATCCTGCTCGGCATCGTCCTGTCCCAGTTGGTGCATCCGGGCGCACCCATCGCCGTCCCGGGTTGGAACGGCGGACCCTACAACTTGCAGACCATGGTCGGCAATTACGTGCTGGCGGACGAACAGGGCGTGCCCACCGAGATGGGCAAGTACTACGACTTGCCCGTGTTCGGCCTGGGCGGAGCGACCGACTCGAAGGTCATGGACCAACAGTGCGGCTTCGAGGCCACGCTCAGCCTGATGACAGCCCTGTTGCACGGCGCGAACATCGTCCATGACAT
>JAPLGR010000542.1 GCA_026390045.1 Chloroflexota bacterium
GTCCAAGATGTGCGGGATGCCACCGTACATCATCGGGGTCCCTGGTCCGATTGCCTGCACGGTGACAATCCCCGCCAGGATTTCCGCGTTCTCCTGGGCCAGTGTACCGGCCAGCGTGGCCGGGCCCGTGCCACATACACTTGCCATCGGGCCCACGCACACCGGCTGCCCGTGATCGATGTATTCGAACACGTTGTCCAGGCTCGGAGGCGCCAGCTGCAGTGGGCTGATCGGTTCTAGGAAAGCCTCCACCATAGGCTTCTCTCTGAGCGCGTTCTTGCCTCCGGCTAGAGCCTTGTAGATTTCCAGAACGTATTGCGAGCTCCGGCGGCTTACAGGCCAGCACCAGGTTGGTTTGGTGGTGGTCTTGACCAATTCGGCCGTTACGACCACATCCCGCACCTCCGGTGGCACATCGCCCGGAACACTCATCGCCCCCACGACGGTGACATTCGGGAGTGCATCCGCGACTGTGGCCGCCGCCGTTGCATCCTGGAGCAGGGGGGTACGCCGCTCTCCCGTACGGTGGTCAAACCAGGCGTATTGGCCGGGGCTTGAGATCAGATTCTGGTCGCCGTAGCCATAACGGGCTACATGCCTGCCGTCGCGGCCGTAGATTGCATACTGTTTGGTTGTAGTCTCAATTGCCTCGAGCACGGTCCTTTCATCGATGCGAGCAATGCCCGAGGCGCGGTCCACCCTCGCCCCGGCTACCGCCAGGTATTCGAGCACCTTGGTACTCCGCACGAGTACCCCCACGTCTCTCAGGATCTTCAGTGACGTGTCATGGATGGCTTGAATATCCTCTGCGGAAAGCAGTGTGATTCGCGGTGTAGCCATGCAGGCAGACCTTTCCTTCGCTGTCATGATCGTCCGGTGCGCCCCGCATCTGGGGGTCACCGGTTGTCGACACAGTCACAGTCATCCGCCAGCGAGCATCCGGTCAGGTGCCCCGGGTGAGAGGGTTCCCGGCTATCGCCTCGACAGGATTGTTGTCTTTGATGCACTTCGGACTGGGAGGTTGTTCCCTCTCACTCACCGGATGGCTCTACCAGGATTCGAGGCGGCACTCAACTGCTGGCTAGGTCGACCCAATACGTCAGGTTGACTGGGTTATCCGGATCGTAGCCGAGGGCCAGGGATCGGTAGTAGGCCAGGTAGTGAATGACCGGCATGTAGAGCACCTCTCTGGCGAAGTCCGGCAATCCAGAGTCGGTCTTGAACATGTAGTCTGCATCCTGGGCCATGGGGCCCTCGGCGCGGTCGCATAGGACCAGCAGCTTGCCGTTCAGCTGCCTCATGTCTCTCAGGAAGGTAGCCTCTTCGCGTTGTGCGCGGTCGGACACCAGGACCGTCACAAGCATGTGCCCGTCGACATTCGACTTGGGCCCATGGCGGAAGTCAAACAGTGGATAAGCGTCGGAAGGCTGCAACACCATTTCCTTGAGCTTCAACTGGCATTCTCGTGCCAGGCCCAAGTAGGGACCATTGCCCACAAAGGCGAACTTGTCAATGGCTTCATTGTCGGCGATCTGCTGCCCCAGCTGGTGAGCGGCGGCTATCCGCTGTCGACCCCATTCGGGCACCTGCCTCATGGCCTCCAGGGACGGGCGGTCGTCGGCGATCAACGCGCTCAAGACCTGCCCGCACAGCACCATGCTGGTCAACGACTGCGTCGTGACGACGCTTCGCTCGTTTGCATCCGCGAGGATGAGAGTGCTGTCTGCGAGCCGGACCAAGGTGCTGTCCGTGTGGCACGTGATTCCCAACGTGCGGCAGCCGCGCTCCTGGGCTGCACTGCATGCGCCGATTGCCTCTGTGGTCTCGCCCGAGCGAGTAATCGTCACCACGAGGCACTTCTTCGTTTGGGGGAAGACTGTCTCCGGGAAGTGAATGAGCTCGGCGGCTGGCGCGGAGCGTGCCCGAACCCCGGTGAAGTGCTGGAAAGTCGGAGCCAACACCATACTGACGTTGTATGCGGAGCCGCTGCCCGTGAAGATGACTTCTTCCACCCCCTTGGCTAGGGCCAGGAGTTGCCCCTTCTGCGCCTCAACGTTGCGGATCGTGTGCGTCCATGCCTCCGGTTGGCGATTGATCTCCGCAAGCGTCTGTGCCCCTCTGGTTGCCATCATGACTGGGCTCCTTTAGGAACGATCGGAAGAGTTACTTCGCGCCCATGGGCCCTAAGAAAGGCCTGGACCTCATCGACTCCCGAGACAACTCCGAGGCTCCCGACGCGCGTTGTCGCAATTGCGCCGCAGGCATTGGCCAGCTCGAGCGCCCGCTGCATGTCCCAGCCGGCCAGGTAACCATACAGAAAGCCGGCGTTGAAGACATCCCCTGCGCTGGTCACATCGACCACGCGGATCGGGAGCGATGGGCAGGCGGCGACCCTATCGCCACTGCGGGCAATGGCCCCCAGTTCGCCGCGCTTGATGACCACTGTCTGCGAACTCTCGGCGAGGATGTCCAACGCCTCCTCGATTGTACGAGTCGACGTGATGGTCATCGCCTCGAGTTCGTTCGGCAGGAACACATCAATGCGGCTGAGAATGGCGAGGAGATCAGTTCGCCACTCGCCGGAGGAGTCCCAACCCGGATCGACCGAGATCGTTAGCCCCAGCTGGTGTGCCTCATCGAATAGCTGTGGAATCTCCGGGCGCAGGAATGACTGGAGGAAGAAGGAGCTGACATGAAGATGATCGGCGTTGGCCAGTTTCTCATGGCCGATGTCGCTTCGCCGTAGCGCTGAGATCGATCCCATGTACGTTGCTAAGGCCCGCTCAGTGCCCGTGGAGAGGACCAGCGTCATACCGGTCTGGAGAGATGGATCGACGGTGATCCCTGAGACATCCACGCCGTCGGCGCACAGCTCGCGCATCGCCCTGCTGCCGAAGTCGTCCTGGCCGACGCGGCCTGCTATGCTGACTTGAAGCCCCAGCCGGGCGAGAGCCCGAGCCGTTGTGGCTGCCTGGCCGCCGATGAGGATGTCAAGCCGATCTGCTACGATGTCCTGCTCCGAGCGCGGCAGGTTCGCGAGTCCGGAGAGGACAATATCGATGTTGATATCACCGGCGACAAGGACGCGTGCTCTCATGCCAGGCTCCCGGAAACGGGCAGCTCTGATCTTCCTCTGTGGGGAGTAACCATCGCCGACTGCGAGCCGCGCCTGGAGACTGACCAGGACTTTTCCACACTCTAGCATCGGATTGCGCAATGGTCAAGGAAATGAGCACGAGAGTGCATGAAATCGGCGGTCTCGGACTTCTCCAGGTCTCCGTAAGGCGTCGTTCTGACGACTCGCTCGCCAGTTGTCGCGCAGCGCCTCCTCGCCAATTGAGGGCAAGTACTAATCGAGCGCAAATGACCAATATTGATTGTGCAATTGCGCATTTCGTTGACAAACAAGCAGAGTCGATGTAGGTTGGGTGAAGCATTCGCGGCGCATATCCCTCTGCCGTCGGCCCCGGAAGGGGCAACTTCCCTCCTGGAGCGCTCAGATGTGTTTCCTCTTGCTCTGCCCGATGAATGCCCGCCACATTCGAGGGTGCCGGCTATGTTGAGGAGGATCTTCGATCACATCCTTGAGGGCGATGCGCCCGCGGCCACCGAATGCGTCCAACGAGCCCTGGCGGATGGGATGGATCCGGCTACCATTCTCAATCAGGCCATGATCGCGGCCATGGATGAGACCGGCCGGCGGTTTGAGGCCGGCGAAATCTACGTTCCCGAGATGCTTGTGGCCGGGCGCGCCATGCAGTCCGCTCTGGGAGCACTAAAGCCCTTTCTGGTGCAGGCCGATCTCGAACCGCTGGGCAAGGTGGTCATTGGCACTGTCCAGGGCGACCTGCACGATATCGGCAAGAACCTTGTTGCCTTGATGCTCCAGGGAGCGGGGTTCGAAGTGATCGACCTGGGGACGGACGTTGCGCCGGCTAGGTTTGTGCAGGCCGTCCGGGAACATGAGCCGATGTTGGTTGCCATGAGTGCACTGCTCACGACAACCATGACCAACATGAGCACAACTGTTGTGGCGTTGCGGGCTGCCGGGCTGCGAGACCGCGTCCACGTGATGGTGGGCGGGGCGCCTGTGACGCGGCAATATGCCGATCAGGTCGGCGCGGACATGTACGAACCCGATGCGGCCTCGGCCGCGCGCGCCGCGCGCGCGGCTGCCAAGAGAAGGCCTTCGGTCTAGTCCACCACCGGGTGAAGAGGGCACACCGTGGCCCAACTGACCTCCCGCGAGCGAATGCTCAGAACGATCAACCGGCAGGTGGTCGACCACTACCCCTGCTGCTTCATGAGCTTCACCGCGCTGCGAGAGAAGCTTGGCGACAACCTGTATGAGCTCACCAAGGCCGAGCTGGGCATGGGCCTCGACACGATGCTGTTCATCCCCACGACCCCGCGCGCCCTGCGGCGAGAGCATCCCGATCTGCGCGGGCTCCCAGTCCACTTCGATCCGCAGGTGAAGACCACCGAGTGGCGCGAGGAAGTCTCCGGCGATTATCCCCTGCTACACAAGGTGTATGATACTCCTGCTGGGAGACTCACGACCAGCGTGCGGCTCACCGAAGACTGGCGCTTCGGAAACCGCATCCCGTTCGTCGACGACTACCAGATCCCCCGCGCTCTCAAGCCGCTGATCACGGAGCCGCACGAGCTTGAGGCGCTCCAGTTCATGCTCAGACCCCCCACTGAAGCGGACATCGCGGCCTACCGCGAGGAGGTTCACGTCGCGCGGGCCTTTGTCGAGAGCCATGGGGTACTGCTGGCCGGTGGCTGGGGCGTGGGCATGGATCTGGCCAACTGGCTCTGCGGCATGGAACCGCTGATGTTCCACATGATGGACCGGCCCCAATTCGTCGACGACCTGCTGGAAATGATCCATGTGTGGAACCTGCAGCGGATGGAGGTGGTGTTGTCGGCACCGCCGGACATCTTCATCCGGCGCGCCTGGTATGAGGGTTGCGATTTCGTCACCCCTGGCTTCTACCACAAGTCCATCCTGCCTCGCTTGAAAGCCGAGGTCGATCTGGCCCATCAACATGGTGCGAAATTCGGTTACATCTGTTCCAGCGGGCTGGAGCCTATGCTGGCCGACCACTTGGCCGCGGGGTTGGATATGCTCATTGGAATCGATCCCGTCCAGGGCCGCCGCACTAACCTGACGCAGATCAAGGAAACGATCGGATCGACCACTTGCCTGTGGGGAGGCGTGTCCGGGGCAGTGACCGTGGAAAGGGGTACCGAGGAGGAGGTCCGGACGGCCGTCCGAGAGGCAGTCCAATCGCTCGGTCCGGATGGTTTCATCCTCTCCCCTGTCGACAACCTGACCATCGACGCCCCACAGACATGGCGAAACGTAGACATCTTCATCGATGAATGGCACCGGACATGGCCTTCGGAGCCGGCATGACCAGTGATCGGCGATTGAAGATCATTCACCAACTGGCCATTCACCACGAGATGGAGGTGGAGGAGCTCAGCAGCATCCTGCACGTGTCGCCTTCCACCATCCGCCGAGAGTTGAGCCTCATGGAGACGGATGGCCTGTTGGTTCGGACACACGGGGCAGCGCATCTGCGCCTGCCCATCGACTACGACTTCCCGTATGCCAACCGGGCAGCCAAGCAGCTTGACGAGAAGCGGGCCATCGCGCTGGCCGCCACGCAACTCGTCACTCCTGGCATGACGCTCGCGCTTGTGGGGGGCTCGACGTGCACGGCGTTGGCCCGCATGCTGCGGCCAATGGATGAGCTTACGATCGTCACGAGCGCCATCAACGTTGCGCTGGAACTGCAGGGCCAATCCACCAAACACGTCATCGTCACCGGGGGCACGCTCAACCGCAACTCGTACGAACTGGTGGGGAGCCAGGCGATTGGCAGCCTGGAGAACATCCACTGCCAGATGGCGTTCTTGGGAGCCAGCGGGATGAGCCCAGAGTATGGGCTGTCGATGTCCGATGAACCAGAGGCCGCGGTTGGGCGCGCACTCATCGCCTCGACCGAACGGGCGGTGGTGCTGGCCGATCACACGAAGCTGGGCAAACGGGGCCTCGTGCGTGTGTGCCCTCTTGAGCAGACAAGTCTCCTCATCACGGATGCGCGCGCCGCTCCGGATCAACTCATGTTGCTGAGGCGCGCCGGGCTCGAGGTGATCGTCGCCGAACTGCCCACGGGGGGCAACGTGGCACTTGGGAGGCCGGGCAAAGAGTCCAGGGAACGGCTGGCAGAAGGGCAGTTGGAGCCGTGACGGCCGAGGGCGCGGGGCCGGAAGACTTGAGCGCTCCTGTTCGGCCGGATGGGGGAAGGAGGGGACAATAGCGATCGGAACCACCAGCTCGAGCGCCGGGCCGTCGGATGATCAGTGGGGTCAATGCCCCGTGAGCTTCGAATAGGAGGATGGAGATGTCGCCAGAACGCAAGTCATACGCGAGCAAGATGCTGGAGCGGCGTGCTTTCCTGAAGTTGGCTGGCGTGGGGGGCGGGGCTGCTTTCCTTGCAGCCTGCGGGAAGGCTGCGACGCCTGCCCCGACGACGCTGGCTTCCACCGCGGTGTCCGGAGCCACCGTGGCTCCTGCCACTGCGGTTGAACCCGTCACCCTCGCTTACTGGACACCCGGCGGGTCCGCCGTGTGGTGCTCCAGCTTCGACACAATCGCCGCGAACTATCATGAGATCAATCCCAACGTTTCCATCGGTGCCGCGCAATGCTACGCAGGCGAGCAGTCGTTCAATGAGGTCCTGCTGGCCAATATTGCCGCCGGCACCCCGCCCGATGCCACCATCATCTGGACCTCTCCGGTTGCCTTCGCCGTCCGTGGCGCCCTGGAGCCGCTGGATGCGATGATGGCTGGCTCCAAGTACTCCAAGCTCGAGAACTGGCCGACCGGCGTGCTTGCCAGCTGTCAGTTCCGGGGCGCGACATACGGTCTGCCCGTGACCGCTGGCGCGTACGGCTTCTTCTACAACCAGGAGCTGTTCGAATCTAAGGGGATACCATCGGGCCGCGCGGACTTCCCCAAGACCTGGGAAGGACTGCGCCAGCTGTCCAAGGAGTTCACCCACTGGAATGGCGACACGCTGGAGACGGCCGGGTTCTTCCCCTGGGGCGACCCTGCCAATCCAAGCTATGCGGCGGTCGAGCTAGCTATCTGGTCGGCGACGAACGGCTCGCAGCTCTTCGACGCCGTCAACCTCAAGTACACCCTCAACTCCGAGCAGAATATCGAGATGATGCAGTACGCCCTCGATTGGCTGGAAGAGGAGTACAAGGGTGACTTCGTCAAGATCACGACGTCCGGGAACTGGAGTGGGGTCCCAGATGCGCAGGGCAGGCCACCGGCTTTCCAGGAGGGACGAATGGCCATGCTCACGAACGGCAACTGGTTCTGCGGTGACATGTATGGCTCGGCCCCCACGTTTAAGCGCTGGGACGCCGCCCAATTCCCGGTAGGACCCAGTGGGAGCAAGACGTCCTCTGGCTACTGGCCCAACTGGCTGGTCATCCCCAAGGGTGCCGCGCACGTGCAGGAGGCCTTCAACTACATGGACTACATCTCCGGCGAGGGCATTCTGGTGTGGTTCGCCCTCGTGCCCGACCTTCCGGCCAACAAGGCCGTGCCGTCGGACTTGGTGCCGACGAAGGTCGTCGAGGAGCGCGGGCAGGAGTTCGCCGAAGACATCCAGGCGTTCTTCCGCGGTCAGCTTGATGTCGCCACGGCGATGTGGACCTCCCCCGTGCAGGACTTCGGGAATGACCAGATCGGTCGTGCGATCCAGCAGATACTCGGCAAGCAAGCCACGCCCGAGGAGGCCCTAACCGAAGCTCAAAAGCTGTGCCAGACCGAACTCGACACAGCACTTGCGAGCGCCTGAGCGATTTCGACGGACAGTGGGGAGCGGCCCGCAGGCCGCTCCCCACTTGCCTCGGGCAGGGCCGGAGGTGCCACTCATGTCTGGTATCCGCTCGCCGTGGGCGCATCTGAGCGCGATGCAGCGACGCGAGGCGCGCGCGGGGATTCTCTTCGTTCTGCCGTGGGTGCTCAGCTTGCTGATCTTCACGGCCTACCCGGTGCTGGCCTCGGTGATCCTGTCCTTCACGGATTACAGCATTATCCAGACCCCCAACTGGGTCGGCCTGCAGAACTACCAGACGATGTTCTCGGGCGATCCTTCCTTCTGGCCCGCGGTGAGGAACAGCCTCTTCTACGCGGTCTTCTCTGTCCCGTTGGGGCTGGTGCTGTCGCTCGCCCTGGCGCTTGTGCTCAACATGCGCGCGACCGGCATCAGCCTATAACGGACGCTCTTCTACTTGCCCTCGGTCGTCCCGCCCATCGCGGGTACGATCGTGTTCATTGTCATGTTTGAACCACAGGCCGGGCTTGTGAATACGCTGATCCGGCAGGTGGGCCTGCCGGCACCGGCGTGGTTCTCCGATCCGGCATGGTCCAAGCCCGGCCTCATCATCATGAGCCTGTGGGGAATCGGCGCGACCACTTTGATCTTCCTGGCCGGTCTGCAGGATATCCCCAAGAGCCTGTTGGAGTCTGCATCCATCGACGGTGCCGGGCCCTGGCAGAAGCTATGGAACATCATCTTGCCGCTCCTTAGCCCGGTGATCCTCTTCAACCTGGTGATGAACATCATCGGTGCCTTCCAGGTCTTCTCTCAGCCGCTGGTAATCGGCGGCACAACCGGAGCGCCTCTCGAGTCCATGCTGATGTACATGGTGCACATCTACCGCAATGCCTTTCGGTACTTCAAGATGGGATACGCCTCGGCGTTGTCGGTGGTGCTCTTTGCGGCCGTGATGTTGGTGACATTCGTGATCTTCCGCAGCGCGCGCTTGTGGGTGTTTCGCGAAGACGACGGATCAGGCACATGAACCCACGGTCAGAACGAAGCTCGGCCCCAGAGGATGCATCAACTGCCGACGTTGCCGGCCCGGCCAAGTCAATCCTTGGCCGGCCTGCCGTGCGGCGGAAGCTCCGGGCCCAGGCGTCTTCGGCGTGGCGCCACGCACTTCTGATCGGCGTGGCGCTGGCCTTCATGCTGCCGTTCGTCTGGATGGTGATCTCCGCGCTGAAACCCAATGACATGGTCTTTTCGCAGCCGATCCAGTGGTGGCCAAGCCCGCCGCGCTGGAGCAATTTCCAGGAAGTCATCAACTACCCGCGCTTCCCGTTCTTTCGCCTCCTGTGGAATAGCATCTTCTTCGCCGGTACCGTGACGCTCGGAACGGTGGTCTCCTGTGCGGCGGTCGCCTATGGCTTTGCGCGACTGCGCTTTCCGGGTCGCGACCTGCTGTTCTCGATCACCGTTGGCACGCTGATGATCCCGACGATTGTCACCTTCATCCCTACCTTCATCTTGTTCAAGGCGCTGGGCCAATTGGGAACCTACGTGCCCTTGATTGTGCCGAAGTTCTTTGGCGATGCCTTCTTCATCTTCATGATGCGCCAGTTCTATCTCAGCTTGCCGATGGAACTGGCCGACGCCGCGCGTGTAGATGGCGCGAACGAGTTCAGGATCTTCTGGCAGATCATGCTTCCGCTGGTGCGTCCGGCGCTGCTGGTGATGGCTGTGTTCATGTTTCTCTGGACCTGGAACGACTTCTTTGGACCTCTTGTCTATCTCTCGGACACAAGCCAGTTTCCGCTCACATTGGGACTGTACGCATTCCGGGCGCAGAGGGACACCTACTGGGGCCTGCTGATGGCAGCCGCCACACTGACCACCCTGCCACTGGTACTCGTGTTCTTTGTCGGTCAGAGGTACTTCGTGGAGGGGGTCAAGCTCACCGGGACCAAGGGGTGATGCCACCCAGCCCTCGGTCTCTTCCTGCGATAGTGCAAACGGCTACGATTGCGGGCGCCAGTGGCCACCGGGGGCCGATGGTACGGCAATCGGCGCCGCTAATCGCGGGAGACCGCGGCTGCGCGGCTCCAGGGCGCGGTCGCCCACGTCCGCTCACGGCCGACTCGATGCGCTCCGGACTTGGTGGCGTCTGCCGAGAAGGCGGTGCGACCGCGAATCGTCCTGGTGCCTTTGCCTCACAGCCTGAGGAATCGGTGAGTGGAGAGCCCAACGGGGTCCCGCCCGAGCGAGACGGTGGATCACAGGGCATGGCATTGACCTACTCCAGCGGAAGTGCGAATCGGCCCTCGTCATCCGCCGTGTCGAGCTGGTCGCGACTGAACAGCGCCGACTGGGAAGCATCCGCGGCCATCTCCACCACTGCCTGGGCGAGGAAGCGATCGCCGTGGGCGCGATTCTGGCTCTTGAGCCGGACGAGTACATCGTCAACACCCATCGCGGGCACGGCCATGCCATTGCCAAGGGGCACGAGACGAAGCTGATGCTGGCGGAGCTCTTTGGCAAGTCCGCCGGTTAGAGCCAGGGTCGCGGTGGCTCGATGCACATGGCAGATCTTGATCTGCACAACCTTGGGGCCGAGGTTCCGGGCGGGATCGACTCCAATAGGTCGAGGGTGTCCGAATGAATGAAGCGAATGCAGACCTCCTGAGGACCATGTACCAAGTCGCCCTCACGATTCGCCGGTTTGAAGAGGCGGCGATTGGACAGTACCGGCTGTGGAACATCCGCGGCTACTTCCATCCTTACATCGGTGAGGAAGCCATTGCCGTGGGTGTGATCTCGGCGCTTCAACCCGACGACTACATCGTCAGCACCCACCGGGGTCACGGACATGCCATTGCCAAGGGGCACGATACGCGTCTGGTGATGGCCGAGCTGTTCGGCAAGGCGACGGGATACTGCAAGGGGCGAGGGGGTTCGATGCATGTCTCGAACCTGGGCCAGTTCAATCTGGGAGCCAACGGGATTGTAGGGGGAGGCATTCCCCTCGCGACAGGGGCAGCGATGGGAATGAAGCAGAAGGGCAGTCGTCAGGTGGTGGTGTCCTTCTTCAGCGATGGCGCCTCCAACAACGGGGTCTTCCATGAGTGCGTCAACATGGCCGCGATCTACCGGCTTCCCATCCTCTATGTCATCGAGAACAACCACTACGCCGTTTCCACTCCGGTTGAGCAGTCCACGTTGCTGCGGGATCTCTCCAAGCGGTCGGAGAGTTACGGGATTCCGGGGCTCTCGCTGGATGGGAACGACGCGCTGAGGATCTATCAAGCGATGGCCGAACCCCTGAGGCGCGCCCGGGTGGGAGAGGGGCCCACACTCATCGAGTGCAAGACCTATCGGCATGGGGGGCACCACATCAATGACCCCGGCGCCTATATGCCCAAGGAGGACCTTGCTCGGTGGAAGGCGCACGATCCGATTGACGTCCTGCGGGACTACCTCGCCGCCGCCGGGGTGACGGAGGCGGCGATCCAAACGATCAAGGCACGTGTGGAGGAGGAAGTAGCTAAGGCTGTCGAATTCGCCAGCCAAAGCCCCCAGCCTTCGGAAGTTGACTTCCTTCAGGAGATCGCGTCTTTGTAGCGAGATGGGGGACCGGGAAGGGTCCTGACCCGATCGTGCACGGCAGAGTCGGGCAGCAGACATGCACGGGGAGTCGTCCTATGGCCATGCTTAAGTATCGCGATGCCCTCCGGCTTGCCATCAAGGAGGAAATGGAGAGGGATCCCCTGGTCTTCTGTATCGGGGAGGGGATCGGCGAGCGGGGCGGCTCCTACAAGGTCACGGACCAGCTGTACAAACAGTTCGGCCCGGGGCGGGTGATCGACACGCCGATCTCCGAGGCGTCGTTCGTGGGCATGGCGGCCGGTGCCGCGATCGTGGGGAACCGCCCGATCGTGGAGATCCTGTTTGTGGACTTCGCCTGCCTTGCCATGGACCAGGTGATCAACCAGGCCGCCAAGTACCACTTCATGTCGGGCGGGCAAGGCTTCGTGCCCATGGTCCTACGGACCCAGGGTGGGGCCGGCAACAGCCTCGCGGCGCAGCACTCGCAGAGCCTGGAGGCGCTCTTCTACCACATCCCGGGTCTCAAACTGGTCATGCCCTCAACGCCCTACGACGCCAAGGGGCTCCTCAAATCGAGCATTCGGGACAGCGATCCGGTCGTCTTCATCGAGCACAAGCTCCTCTACATGACGGAAGGGGAAGTGCCCGAACAGGAGTATCTGATCCCGCTGGGAAAGGCCGACGTCAAGAGGGAAGGTACGGATGTCACGCTCGTCACCTATTCGCACATGACGCTGAAGTGCCTCGAAGCCGCCGAACGGCTGGCCGCAGAGGGCGTGGAGGCAGAGGTCATCGACTTGCGCACCCTTGTTCCCATGGACAGGGACTGCATCCTCGCCTCCGTGAAGAAGACGGGGAAGCTGGTCATTGTTCACGAGGCGTGCAAACGCGGCGGCATCGGGGGTGACATTGCCGCCATGGTGGTGGAGGAGGCGTTCTTCGATCTCGATCGACCGCCTGTTCGCATCGCGGGCAAGAACACCCCGATACCGTTCAGCCTGAACCTGGAGAAGCTGTGCGTGCCTTCCGTCGATGACATTGTGGAGGCCGTGCGGTCTCTTGGGTGACGATCCAGGCTGTCATCCGCCCCTCTCGGGGAACGCGGGTATGGCAAGGCAGGAGGATGGGAAATGGTGGCGCAAGTGATCATGCCGCAGGGCGGTCAGGACATCGAAAAGGGAACGATCGTTCGGTGGCATCGAAGAGCCGGGGAGACGGTCAGGAAGGGGGATGTTGTCTGTGAGATCGAGACGGAGAAGACGGTCATCGAAGTGACTGCGCCGCAGGACGGCGTCGTGCTCAGGACGTTGTACGCCGAAGGCGAGGAAGCCAAGGTATTCTCGGTGATCGCTGTCGTTGGCGATCCTGGCGAGGAAGTCCCGGATGCGCTGGTGCCGTCCAAAGTGGCAGTGAGTGGCGTTGAGAAGGCCTCCCGGGGGGAAGGACAGGCGCCACCACCTGCAGCCCCGGCAAGAGCCGGGGGCGGGAAGATCCGCGTATCCCCCAAAGCCAGGCAACTGGCAATGGAGAGGGGCGTCCCGCTGGAGGGGATCACAGGGACCGGCCCACAGGGGAGCATCACTGCGGAGGACGTCCTTGCCGCCGCCGAGCTGGTCTCGCGCGGAAGGGTGCGTGAAGAAGCAGGGTTGGATCTCGGTCGGTCTGTTCCCATGGGCAAGGTTGCCAAGGCAACGGCCCGCAGAATGCTGCTCAGCAAGCTGAGCATCCCGCACTTCTACGTCACGGTTGCCGTCGATATGACCGCCGCCAAGAAGTACCGGTCAGACTTCAACAGCCGCCTGCCGGACGCCGACACAGATGGCATCTCGATCACCGACTTGATCACACGTGCCGCTGGTCGTGCCGGTCGTGGAAGGGGCGGACGCATTGTCGCTGGCTGAGTTGGCGAAGCGGACGCGGCAGGTCGTGGCCGCGGCCCGCGAGGGTCGCCAGATCTCCGTGGCGCCGGCCCGATTCACGATCTCCAACATGGGGATGTATGGTGTGGACAACTTCCTCGCGATCATCAATCCGCCGGAGGCCGCGATCCTGTCTGTGTCCTCGGTGAAATCGACAGTCGTCCCGGCGGAAGATGGAAGCCTCCAGGTCAGAGACATGATGAACGCCACTCTCTCCATGGATCACCGCGTCGGGGACGGGGTTCTTGCGGCTCGATTCCTCACCTTCATCAGGGCGCTTCTCGAGGAGCCGGCGAAGCTGGGCTGAGGAGGGTGCATCCCCGCGCGGGGGCCGCGAGCGCATGATGGAGGAAGCCTCCAAGCTGGGTCTAGCCAGGCAAACCTCATTGCCCCTCGATTGCAGCGCTCGGGTCTTGCCGATCAAGGGGTAGGAGACATGCTGCCCCCGATGCATTCCTGAGCTTCCGAGCCACGCCTGCATCAGATACGCGCGGCGAGAGCTGTCCTGCGCTCAGACTGCAAGGATGTCTTGCCTATGGGTGTTCCTCGCGGCGCCGCCCTCTGACCGGCCTGCACGCAGCCCGTCCGCTCGGTCTATTCCCGCGCGATTCGCGGCCGGGTGTGGGACGAGCTCAAGACGTTCGACTGCGCGTGGATCACGATCGAGTTCGCGGACGGCGCGCTCGGCGTGCACTAGGCGGGCTGGTGCCTGTCGGAAGCGTGGGCCGATTGGAGCGAGCTGGCGAAATGGGGCGGATTCGGAGACGCATGCATGAACGTCATCGGGACCGAGAGCGTGATCAATCTCAACTTCACACCGACGAACCTGTACTCCTGCACCCGCGACGGCTGGAAGCTTCCCGATACCAGGTACTGGCCCAAGATGGAACGGGAGTACGTTGGCGCTGTCAAGGAAGAGATGGAGCACTTCATCGATCGCGTCTTGCGCGACCGGGAACCGAGGATGACGGGCCTCGATGGCCGGCGCTCAGTAGAGGTCATGCTGGCGGCAGATCTGTCGATCGCCGAGGACCGGATCGTTCCCTTGCCGCCGCACTGAGGGTTCGCGGTCCGGAGGTTGACGAACTGGTGCGGTCGCCCATGCGATTCTAGGCGACCGCACCTGATTCCTGCGCATGCTGTTAGGTTGCCCGAAGCGCCGCTCCGGGCTTCACATCCCAGGCCCGGCGTCTACTTCGCGCCGCGAATCACCTCAACCCGCAGCAGTCCCTGCCAACCCGGCCTTCTTCTGCCGTCTCTCTTCCACCGACTGGAGGGCGATGAAAGCGATCCAGCCGAGAAGAGCGAGCCAGCCGACCCAGTCTCCCATCCGCGTGTACAGCGTGCCCGCGGTGCCGAGGGGGACGTCCGCAACCAGCGTCAGCGCGCCTGCACCAGGAGTCGTCTGGTCCGCCAGCATGCGCCCGTACGGATCGACCATCGTGATCCGGAAGGCGCCATCCACCATGACGGTCGAAACCCGGTTCTCAACCGCCCGGAACACGGCCTGGACCTGCATCTCCTTCCACACACCCCGCGAACATGCGCGTCGGTATCATGATCAGCTGGGCGCCCTTGCTGGCCGGGATGCGCGCGGCGGCGGTGTAGTTGAGGTCATTGCAGATGATCGGGGCCAGCCACCCAAGCGGGGTGTCGTACACCAGGTATCTTCCCGAGCTGACGATCCGCGGTTCTCCGGCGGGGTAGTTCTTGCCGTACACGTCTAGGAAGTCGCCCGACGGCATCAACATGACGGCCTCATTGCGCCACCCGGCCTCTGTATCCAGGCCGTAGCCGATCAGGATGTAGGCGCCGGTCTCGGCGGCCAGCGCGCGCAGCTCGTCGGTGTGCTCCACCTGCGGATCGAATCCCAGGCCCAGTTCGGGCCACACGACCAGCTTGGCCCCCTGCGCCGCGGCCTCGCGCGTCCGGGTGGAAAGCTCCTCCAGCCTGGCAAGCTGCGTGTCGGGATCCATGTGTCCCGGCGTGACGTACCCGTGCTGGACGCCGGCGACCCGAACGGCCGCCGGATCCTCCGGAGCCGCGGAAAGCAGGATCAGGCTGAGGCCGACCCATGCTGTAGCGATGATGCCCGTGCCGACCAGCCAGCGGACGCTCAAGCGGCGGTCCACGATCGGAAGCTCATCCCAGCGCCACCTGCGGTCGAAGAAGGCAATGGCTGCCAGCGCCAGCGCGTAACCGACCAGCATGATCAGCGCGTCCAGTCCGTAGATGCCGAAGACTGACGCCGGCTGAATGAGCCACGGCTGCGTGTGCACGGCGTGACCCACGAAGGCGTGGGTGGCGATGATCGGGATGAAACTGCGCACCATCTCGATGCCGACTGTGCTGGCGATGCCCGACAGTACAAACCAGCGGTAGCCGGTCTGCTCATGGAAGCGTCGCTGCCCGCGGCCGGTGACGATGTTGATCACGCCCACCAGCACGGCGATGCCCTGCATGAACCACGTGTCCGCGCTGAGCCCGAAGATCATGCTCAGGTAGACCAGGAGCCACAATCCGAGGCCGATGCCGCAGCCCAGTCCGGCCCAGCGCGGCGGCAGCACGCGGTGATCGGCCTCGAGCATGGACACGAACGCCACGAAGATCAGGGGCCACACGTTGTACGGAGGGAAGGCGAGGATCAGCATCGCGGCGCTGAGCAGTCCCAGCGCGGCGCCGATCAGGATCCGGGTGGCTTGAGGCTTGGGTTGGACCGCTTGCGAGATGGACCGCGCTTCAGTCTCCATGGGATTCCTCCTCGGTGACCTTCGCGTGCCAACCTGGCCATGGACCGGGCCTCGTCACATGTGATGGCTGAGGACCGGTGATTCTAGTCAAATCCGGGTCCGCGGGCTTTGTGTGAACACCGCGCTCATTCAACCTGCTCCTGCGTGATACTATAGGAAGGGAAAGGTGCCCAGGCGATGCGCGCCCTGGGCCACGGGTGTGCGGGAACCAGCGGCCGGCCATCCCCTCACTCGACACCGGTCCATGCCTCGCCGCCGTCACGCTGACTTCTGCACTCCACCACGTTCGTCGAAACGGATCGCCTCCCACGGAAGGAGGGCGCGATGATCGAGCATCTCCTCATCCCGTTGGACGGATCGCCGCTGGCGGAGTGCGTTCTGCCCCACGGCGTGGCGATGGCCAAGGTCCATGGCGCACGCGTGACTCTCCTGCAGGTCGTCGACCCGGGCAAGGCCGCAGGCGGGGCGCGCACCATCGACCCGCTCGAATGGCACTACACCGAGGTCCAGGCTGGCGTGTATCTCGAGGCGGTCGTCGAACGCCTGCGCCAAGCGGGCCAGCCTGCTGACCGGCTGCTGCTGGAGGGAGACCCCGCCGAGCGGGTGATCGATCACGCTCGGGCCGAGAGCGCAGCGCTCATCGTGCTCTCGTCGCACGGCCGCAGTGGCCTCTCCGGCTGGAACGTCAGCTCGGTCGTGCAGAAGATCCTGGCGCGGGCGTACACCTCGATCCTGCTCATCCCTGCCTACTATCCGGCGACCGCCGAGATCGCCGAGCTGCGCTACGAGCGCGTGCTCGTCCCGCTGGACGGATCGCAGCGCGCCGAGTGCGTCCTGCCGCTCGTCACCGCGGTCGCTGCCCAGCACGGCTCGCAGATCCTGCTGGCCCATGTCGTCCACAAGCCTGAGCTGCCGCGGCGCGCGCCGCCCTCCCATGAGGACCAGGAACTGGCCAACGCCCTCACCGAGCGCAACCGCCTCGAAGCAACCCACTACTTGGAGGAGCTGCGCGCGCGCCTGCCGCACCCAGCAGAAGTGCGCCTGTTCGTGGAGGACCACGTCGCCCTCACGCTGCAGCAGCTGGCGCAGGATGAGAAGGTCGACCTGGTCGTGCTCAGCGCGCACGGCTACTCAGGCGGCACGCGCTGGCCGTACGGCAGCCTGGCGTTGGCGTTTATCATGTACGGCACGACGCCCCTGCTGATCGTCCAGGATCTCCCCCGCCAGACGATCAAGCCCACCACGGCCGAGTTAGCCGCCAGGGAACACGGCAGCCATTGAACCTTCTCATGAAGCCAGCTGACGTTGACGCAAGAGCCTGAACCGGACTTCGAGACGCAGGCGGCCCTCCCGCCGAACGGGCTGGAGGACCTTGCGCGCCACCTGGCCTGGGCGCACATCCTGGGCCGCGAGGGTGAGGCGGAGAACCTCGTCCATCAGCTGGAGAACCTTGAGGCGTTGCTGCTGCGCGCCCAGCACCGCTATTCCAGCCTCGCCGATCAGAAGATGGAGGTGCCCTCCGGCGCCGAGTGGCTGTTGGACAACTTCTACCTGGTCCAGCAGGTCATCCATCAGGTGCGGCAGGACCTGCCCGATGGGTTCTACCGCCAGCTTCCTGTGCTGGCCAAGGCCGGACTGCCCCGCATCTACGTCCTGGCTTCCGAGTTGGCTTCCGCCAGCGAGCTGCACGTCGACCCCGACGCCGTGCGGCGCTTCGCCCGAGCCTATCAGATGACGGTGCCGCTGACCATCGGCGAGCTGTGGGCGCTGCCGGCGATGCTGCGCCTGGCCGTCCTGCGCCGTCTTGGCCAGGCGGTCGAGGGGCTGCTCGATCCCACCCGCGCTGGCGCCGGTCAGGCGGAGGGCGGGGAAGGCGAGCCGGCTGGAGTGGAGCCCCCCCTCATCGCCGCCTGTATCCTCGACCTGCGGGCGATCGACATCGAGGACTGGAAGACGGTCTTCGAGGACGTGAGCCGCGTCGAACAGGTCCTTCGCCAGGACCCGGCGGAGGTCTACCCCCGCATGGACTTCGAGACGCGCGATCGCTATCGCAAGGTGATCGAGCGCCTCGCGAAGGCGAGCGGCGTCTTGGAAGAGATCGTCGCACAGCAAGCAGTCGATCTGGCGGCCGGCGACCGGCAGCGAAGGGCCGAAGGCCTGAGGCCGATCACCCCTGAGCGGCCGCGCTCGCACCTGCGCCCGGTCTCCTGGCCGCTTGGCTGGCGCAAGCCGTCCGGCGGCCGCGCCCCGCAGGCGGCTGAGGCCGAGGCGGCGACGCTGTTCGCCGAGCGCACCGGCCACGTGGGTTTCTACCTGCTCGACCGCGGGATCCAGGCGCTCGAGGCCGCGCTGCGCTACGCGCCTCCAGCCGCGACGCGCCTCCGGCGCTGGCTCGGAGCGCACGCGTTGTGGGGCTACCTGGGCAGTCTCTTCGCCCTCACGCTGCTCGGCCTGGCCGGCCTTGCCATCCTCACCCTTGCCCTGGGTGGGACGACACTCCAGGTGGTTGTTGTGCTGCTCGTTGGCCTTGTGCCGGCAATCACCGTGGCCGTGGGTCTCGTGCACGCCGTCGTCCCGCGCCTTGTCCCTCCCCACCGGCTGCTCAAGATGGAGTTCCAGGACGGCATCCCGAGCGAATGCACGACGCTCGTCGCCATCCCGGCGCTGCTCACCAGCGCGAGGGGGTGTGGATGGGCTGGGAGCGCAAGCGCGGGAAGCTAGTGGACCTCACGAATTGGCTGAGCGGAGCAGAACCATCGCCGTAGGTGCTCGCCGATCCGAGCGAGCCCCTGCCCGCCGTGCGCTACGTCATCACACTGGATGCCGATTCGCTGCTCACCCGCGGCGGGGCGCGGACGCTGATCGCCACGCTGGCCCATCCGCTCAACCAGGCGGCGTTCGACCCCGAGACCAACGCGCTGCTTGCTGGCTACACCGTCCTCCAGCCGCGTGTGCGCGTCAAACCCACCAGCGTCAACCGCACGCTGCTCACCCGCCTGTTCGCCGGCGACCTCGGTCTGGACCTGTACACGCAGGCCGTCTCGGACGTCTACCAGGACGTGTTCCGGGAGGGCATCTTCGTCGGCAAGGGCATCATCGACGTGGCCGCCTTCCGCCGCAGCCTCGCCGGCCGCGTCCCGGAGAACGCGCTGCTCTCCCACGACCTATTCGAAGGCATCGTCGGACGCGCCGGCCTGGTGGCCGACGTCGTCGTCTTGGAGAACTATCCGGAGCAGTACCTGGCGTCGACCGCGCGCCAGCATCGCTGGATGCGGGGCGACTGGCAGCTCCTACCCTGGCTGCTCCCCTGGGTGCCGGACGAGGCGGGCGGCCGGGTCCCCAACGACCTGTCGACGCTCGACCGCTGGAAGATCATCGACAACCTGCGCCGCAGCCTGCTGTCGCCGTCGCTGCTGGCACTGCTTGTTGCCGGCTGGCTGTGGCTCCCGGGGCCGGCGCTCCTGTGGACCGCGCTGGCGGGGCTGGCACCGGGAGCGTCGATCCTGGCCGGCATGGCGCTTGGCTTCCGCCTCCGCCTGGGCACGCCGCTGCTCGAGCAATTCCGTCCGCTGTGGATCGACCTGGCGCGCTGGATCCTAGCGCTCGTCCTTCTGCCATTCGAGGCGCTTATGGCGCTGGATGCCATCGGCGTGACGCTCGCCCGATTGTTGCTCACCCGCCGTCGCCTGCTCGAGTGGACGCCAGCGGCGCAGATCAGCCGCGTCTTGGGCAGGCACGGCTCGCAGGCGATGACCTGGAGGCGGATGATCTCGGCATCCCTCACGGCGCTGGCCGTGGGCCTGCTGCTGATCCTCATCCGGCCGGCGTCATTGGCGCCGGTGGCGCTGATCCTGCTTGCTTGGCTGCTCTCGCCGCAGGTCGCGCAAGGGCTCAGCCGTCCGCTGCTCCACCGTGAGCCCGCCCTCACGCCGGCCCAGCGGCAGCAGCTGCGTGTGATCGCCCGCCGCACGTGGCTGTTCTACGAGCGGTTCGTTGGACCGGAGGACCACTGGCTGCCGCCGGACCACTTCCAGGAAGCGCCGCGTGCCCTGGCGGCGCACCACACCTCGCCAACCAACATCGGCTTCATGCTGCTCTCCGGGCTGGCGGCATACGACCTGGGGTATGTCGGGCTGCTCGGCCAAGCGCTGAGGCTGAATTCGGCGTTCGACACGCTGGAGAGCCTCGAGCGCCACCGCGGCCACTTCCTGAACTGGTATGACACGCGCACGCTGGCGCCGCTGCCGCCGCGCTACGTCTCGACCGTCGACAGCGGCAACCTGGCGGGCTGCCTGATCGCTCTGTCGCAAGGCTGCCTCGGCATGCCCGAGGTCGCGGTGTTCCGGTGGGCGCGCTGGCATGGTCTCCTGGATACTCTGGCGCTCCTGGGGGAGGTGCTGCCGGAAGCAGAGGAGGGTCCAAGGCCCTCGCCGCTGCGGGCTGCGCTGGAGGAGATCCGGCGCCAGGTGCTGGCCGTCGAGCACGAGCCTCAGCGGTGGTTGAGTCTCCTCGAAAGCCTCTCGGCGGAGTTGCTGCCTGAGATCGATCGG
>JAPLGR010000692.1 GCA_026390045.1 Chloroflexota bacterium
AGCCCCCTCCTCGACCACTGACGCCTAACCCCTTCACGAGGAACGGGCGGGCACGCCGGCGCGTTGACAGCGCCAACCCGGCCGGTATAATCCAGATACAGGCCCCCGTAGCTCAATGGATAGAGCGCCTGACTTCGAATCAGTAGGTTCCGAGTTCGAGTCTCGGCGGGGGCGCTCAACACGTGTCTTCGACGTTCTCAGGCAAGGACGCGCGCCCGCCACCGGCGCGCGCACTATTCTTGACACACCGACAGCGGACTTGAGGGTTTGACGATGCTCACCTGGCTCGAAGGCATGCACCCCGTCGTCCAAGCGCTCCTAGCCACGCTGTTCACCTGGGGCGTCACCGCCCTGGGCGCGGCGACGGTGTTTGTCACACGCGAGGTCAACAAGAAGCTGCTGCAGGGGATGCTCGGCTTCGCGGCGGGCGTCATGGTGGCAGCCAGCTTCTGGTCGTTGCTGGCGCCGGCCATTGAGCTGGCCAAGGCGAGCGGCATGCTCCCCTGGCTACCGGCCGTCGTTGGCTTCCTCGCCGGTGGCGCGTTCCTCTACGCAGTCGACCGGTTGCTTCCCCACTTGCACCTCGGCCTCCCGATGGAAGAATCCGAAGGCCTCAAGACCCGTTGGAAGCGCAGCGCTTTGCTAGTGCTGGCCATCACCATGCACAACTTCCCCGAAGGCCTCGCGGTGGGCGTCGCCTTTGGCGCAGTCGCAGCCGGCCTCCCCTCAGCCACGCTGGCCGGCGCAGTGGCGCTTGCCATCGGCATCGGGCTGCAGAACTTCCCCGAGGGCCTGGCCGTCTCGATGCCGCTACGCGGCGAAGGCCTCTCTCGCATGCGTTCGTTCACCTTCGGCCAGCTCTCCGGCCTCGTGGAGCCGATTGCCGGCGTCCTGGGCGCGGCGGCCGTGCTCGCTATCCGGCCGATCTTGCCATACGCGCTGTAACGCTCGGGCGAGTCGTGCGCGCTGGCCGCGACCCGGAGGCGCCTCTACTCGGGCGCAGAGGCCGAGCTTGCCGCGCGGTCCCACAACGCTTGTCGATCCCAGCCCAGGAAGAAGAGAGAATCGCCCAGCGTGAAGCGGCGGCGAATCCAATGGGCTGACAGGAAGGCTTGACGGGCCTGCACTTCGGCAATCGGCGGCACAAGATCCTCGAACTTCTCCGGCAATCCAACAGAGCGAATGATCCTGCGCAGAGTCCGAACTGGCCATACGCGCCGGGTAAGCTCGCCTCGAATCCCTGGCCAATCCGCCAGACACGCGCTCAAATCCGCCCGTCTTCCTTGCCACGCCTCTAGCTTGATGGCAAAGTCGCGCCAGCATTCCTCGGCGACACGGCCGGTCGGATCGATCGAGGCGAAGACATCCGCCACCCCCGATCGCATCACCGCCGCCTCAGGGAAACACGCCTCCCACCGAATGGCCGTCGGGTTGAGCTCCCGAAGAAAGACCTCGTAGCTGGCTGCCACGCGGACGGCCGCCAGCGCCACCTGCGCGCCATGCATGGCCAGGGGCCGGGGAGCTGCCTCCGCCGTCATGTCGAGCACATGCGAGATGACGTGCTCAAATCCTGAGAGAGGCGTCGTGGCATGCGAGAGCGACATCGAAAGACCGGCCAGGGCGATCAACTTGGCCAAGACTGCCATCGCCTGCAGGTCCCGCGCTCGAACCTGCTCCGCAAGATACAAGAGCGTCTCGCTGAGCGGCCCCATCAGCGTCTCAGCCAGCGGCGTGTAGGCGTCGTCCAGGCCCAGGCTGTATGCCAGGTACCAGTCAGCGAAGCTCACGCCCGCCGCCAGCAGGTCGCCAACGCCGGCGGCGGTCATCGCATACGGCGCGTCGCGCAGCGTCTCGAGATCGCAAACCAGGGCGTCCGGATATCGCGAGGACAGCGTGTGCTTCACGCCGTCGACGAACGTGGGCGCCATATTCGACGTATACGCGCTCACGCTGTTCGCCGTCTGGTAGACCACAAGAGGGATCAAGGCGCCTGTGTCTTGTTCGAAACGGTGACAGGCATGCTTGGCAATGTCGGTGATCGTGCCTGAGCCGACAGACAGCACCGCGCTGCCCGGGCTCAACCTGGACTGCACGTAATCGATCTGACCGAAATCGGTGTGAACCTGCCCGGTGGCGTCCGGCTTCACCACCACCGCCTCGGCCGACCATCCGGCGCGCTGCACGATCGCGAGGGCCAGAGGCTTGAGGTCGTCGCCTCCTCGCTGCATCGACGTCTCATCCATCACGACCAAGAGAGGGGCACCCGCCTGGACGCCCGCACCGCTCAGGATCTCCGGCAAGCGCTCCAGCGCGTTCGACTCGAAGATCATCCGGCGCAAGCGCACTTCTTCGCCGCGCGGGAAGGCCGGGATAGCCTGGACGGCCTTCCAGAAAGCTTCCCCCAGGCCCGGATCGAATCGCAGCTGCGTGTCCACCGCCCTACACCGCACTTCAGTCCCGGCGGAGGTGTGCGGCGACCGCCGCCAAATCGGCGAACACCAGGTCAGGCTTATGGGGCGAGGTTGCCAGATCCTCGAGATGCGTTTCGCCCGAGAGCACCAAGATGGTCGTGATGCCGCTCGTCTTCCCTAAGGCAATGTCCGTGTACAGCCGGTCACCGATCATCGCCAGGGAGTCGACGGGCAGTCCGAGCTTGGCTGCGGCAGCTTCGACGAACATGCGATTGGGCTTCCCTACAACCAGGTCCGGCTCGCGGCCGGTGGAGGCGCGCACCAGCGCGATCATCGCCCCGACATCGGGCATGTAGCCAGTGGGCGTCGGGCAGTTGAAGTCGGCGTGCGTCGCAATGTAGGGCAAGCCGGCGCGAACTAGATCGCACATCCGCCACAGCTTTGCATAGGTCAGCGTGGTGTCGAAACCCAGGATGATATGCGTCGGGTCGGACTCATCCAGCGCGACGCCATGTGCCTTGAACTCCGCGTGCAGCGAGGGTGGCCCGACAAGGAAGACGCGCGCCTCCGGGAACGCGCCGCGCATGTAGCGGGCGGTCGCCTCTCCGGAGGTAAAGATCTTCTCTCGCCCAACCGGCATGCCAAGACGCGTGATCTTGGCTGCATAGTCATCCTGGGAACGCGAGGAGTTGTTAGTCAGGAACAGGAAGTCGCGCCCCTGCTGTCGAAGGATGTCGACGAACTCGAGCGCGCCGGGAAGGAGCGCTTCACCGAGGTAGAACGTGCCATCCATGTCGAGCAGGAAGCAGCGCACGTGCTCCAGGCCGGGGACGGCGGCGCGATCGTCAGCAGCATTGGTTGCTTGAGTACGCTTCATCCATTCGCCTCGGTGCTTTCGTTTGTAGGCCGTTTCAAGCTCCTCATGCGCCTGGCCCGGGGCCCATCCGTCGCGGAAGATGCGGCTGATGGCAGCCGTCATCGCCCGCGGCGCCGCATGCTCGAAGACGTTCCTTCCTACGGAGCAGCCGATCGCACCGGCCTTCCGGGCCTGAGACATTCTCGTCAGGAGCTCCAGGTCGCTGATCCGGCTGCCGCCGGCGAGGACAACCGGCTTGCCGCAGGCGCGGATGATCTCTTCAAACGACTTGGCGTCACCTGACCAGTTGACCTTGACGATATCCGCCCCGAGTTCGGCGCACAGCCGCGCATTGCGCTTCAAGTACTCGAGGCCAAGCGCCTCGGACATCGAGTCCAGGCTCTGATAGGCATTCGGGTATTCCGCTTCAGCGATCAGCGGCATCCCCTTGAACTCGCACGTCTCGCCGACGCGCGACAGGTAGGAGATCATCTCGGGTTCGTTCTCGCCCGCCAGGGCCACATAGACCACCACGGCATCGGCGCCAGCGCGCAGCCCCTCCTCTACCGATCCCACGGGCGTAATCGTTGCCCCGGAGGGTCTGCCAGCTGCAGACGCGGTCAGCATCAGCGCCAGCGAGGTGTCGCGTCGGAAGAGGTGCGGATGCGCCTTGGCCATCCCCCGCCCGAGCATCAACACGTTGGCGCCTCCGGCGATCGCTTCCTCGACACGCTTGCCTGTGTCGAACAGCCCGGGCAGGAAGCGTGGCGAGGTCATCCCGTGGTCAATGGCCACGATCAGGCACGTCGATGTTTCAGCCTCGATCAGTCTATTCAGGCGAATGCGTTTGCCGGTCACCGAAGACATGATCCCCTCCAAACCGAAACGTCCTACGGGACAGATGATTCCGATGCTCAAGCGCCCAAGATCAGAACCAGACCTCCGAGCAGGCGCATGACGCCGGCTCCAAGCATCGCGCCCCGGACGTCGAAGCTGGCTGCCAGGGCTGGCCCGAGCAGCGAGCCGACCAGGATCCCGAGGTTGAGCGCCAGATTGTGCAGCACCATGTGCGCCGGGCGATCGTTCTCAGGCACGCGTTCCATCAGGCGGTTGATCAGCGCGCCGTTCAGCAGCCCCCACACCGCCCCGCCCAGGAACGAAGCGATCCAGAAAAGCGTAGCGTCCTGCGCCATCCAGGTCAAGAACGGATAGACCGAGTAAAGCAGCGAACTGACATGCAGCAATCGCCGATGCCCGAAGAACCCCGTGACCCGACGGAGGGCAAACGATGTGACCATCATGGCGAGATAGAACAGCGCGCTGCCGAGGCCGATGTCGCCGTCGGTCAGCCTCAGCTCCCGCACCCAGAACACCGGGAAGACCGCCTGCGGCAGGTACTGGAAGGTGTAAAAGGCCAGGTAGGCGAGGAGAAACCCGCCGAACGACCCCCGCAGCAGGTCGAGGCGCAGCAGTCGTCCCCCATGCGCCCGTGTCAGGAACCGCAGTCCAGAGTAGCTTCGGGGAGCGTCGAGCGGACGCATCTCGCCCGGCCGCGCGATGTCGAGCAGCGGCTTCCCCACCCGCGGCGGGAGTTGGTCATCCGATGGCGCAACGAGCTTGCCCAGATGATAGGAGCTGAGCAGCGCGCCAAGCGCACCGATGGCGAAGACCCACTGGTAGTTGCCCGGGAAGGCTAGGTGATCCAGGAGCCAGCCGCTGACCAAGACCGTTGCTGTTAGCGCGACCGAAAGGAGAGCATTTCGCCGCCCGACAACGAAGGCGCGCCAGTCCGGCGGCACCAGATCGGCGAACAGCGCATTGAAACTGATGGCGAGCAGTGTGCCCGGCACTGACATCAGGACCGTGATGATGATCACTGCCCAGACGCCCGCGCCCTCCGGGACCAGCGCAGGCACCGGCACAAGCAGGAGGTATCCCAGCCGCGTCCAGAGGGACGACCGGAATGTCACGCGCGCGAGGGAGCGTCCTTCCATCCATCGCCCGAAAGGAATCGAGGCCAGCAGGTTGACCATGGCGGGGCCCGCCGTCAGCAGCGCCACCTGGAACGTTGAGGCGCCGAGCCGCGTGGCGAAGACCGAGAGGAAGGCCATGGTGCTGGCGGCCAGCACGCCAAACCAGGCGGCATCGTGCATCAGATGCCGCGTGTTCGCCCGCAGCGGCGCGTTCTCAGGCGAGACGGATGGAAGCATGGGGGATCAGGACCTGAGGGCGCATTCTACATCGGCGCGTCAGTCTCGCCCACGCGGCCGTGGACATGGCTTCGCGCGTGATCATCGTCGTGCGGGGCGCCTTTCCGTCAGGAGATTCCGGCCGGAGCCAGCCAGCCTCGCGCTGCGTAGTAGATCAGCGCCATCGTCTCCCGCAGGGCCTGGCGGCTGTCCCCCAGTGCCTGCTCGCCGGGCAGGAACCGATTCGCCGCGCGCGGCGTCTCGGAATGTTCCAGACTCGGCGAGCCTGTGGCATGGATGCCTGCAGCAGCGAGCGCACCCAGCGCGCGCCGCATGTGCGTGGGTGACGTGGCCACGATGACCTGGTCGATTCCAAGCCCCGTCAGGATGTCTGCAAGAAGCAGGGCCTCCTCGCGGGTGCTCGAGGCGACGGCTTCCTCTCGGATACTTCCGGGCGGAACCCCGTTCGCCTCCAGCAGACGCCGGATCACACTGCTCTCAGGTTCTCCCTTCCCCGATTCCCCGCCCGGACCGCCGGAAGCCACCACTAGCGCATCGTCAGCGAGATGGTAGACCCGAGCCCCCTCCATTGAGCGCAACGCCGTTGTCTCGCTTGGCGAACTCAACGCCATTCCCTGCGCGCGAAACGTGTCGCTGCCTCCCCCCAGAACCAGGATGGCGACACTACCTTGCCCTGCCTCCAACGTCGTCAATGGCTCCTGCCCGCTGTCCAGCATCCCCTCCAGCGCGGAGGCGGTCACCGGCAGGGAAAGCACACAGTAGACGAGCGCAAGGCCGCACAGCCATCCGAGTCCCCAGCGCCGCGTCCGCTGGCTCGCGAGCAGCAGGATCAACCCCAGCGTCAGGCCAAACAGCAGGAAGCCCATCGAACCTGGGACCAGCATTGCTTTGACGACATCCGTCAGATCCACTCAGTCACTCCTCATCCCTGGTACGAATCGAACGACAGGCAATGACCGCGCGCGGCGTGAGCACGCTGGCGGCACATCCGCCTCAGGCGCTCACTGCGCTACGCGTGTTTCTTGAGCAATGTACCGTATAGGCTCAGGACCTGATCGGCGACCAGGGGCCACGCATAGCTGCGTGCGTACTCCGCCGCCTGCCGCCCAAGACGAGTGCGCAAGACCTCGTCCTCGAGCAGCCTCCGCAGCCGGTCCGCCAAAGCCTGGGCATCACCCGCCGGGACATGGAAGCCGGTCTCGTTGTCGCGCACAAGGAACGCCAGTCCGCCCGTCTCGGAGGCAACCACCGGCCGGCCGCAAGCCATTGCCTCGAGCGCCACGAGGCCAAAGGATTCGTAGTGCGATGGGACAACCACAGCGATGGCCGCGGAGTAGTAGTACTGCAGCGTATCCTGATCCCGCCTACCCAGGAAGGTCACAATGTCATCGATCCCGAGCTTCGCGCGCAGGGTCTTCAGCCGTGACATCTCCTCGCTCATTCGCTCGGGATCGGCCTCCGGATCGCCCCCGATGACGGCCACACACAGCGGGTGCCGCGCCAGAACCCCTTGCTGCGAGAGCAGCGCAATCGCCTCCAGGAGTGTGTCGATGCCCTTCAAGCGTTCGATCCGGCCGACGAACAGCAGCATGTTCTTCGGATCCTCTGCGAGCGCCTTCAGGTGCTCCATCACAGGCCCTCCTACGAGCATTCCCGACGTTGACAGTATAACCGCAGGTTTCTCGGTCCAGCACTTTTCGCGCTCTGCCTGCGATGCTATGCGCTTGAAAATCTTGCTGAGGAACGGGTCCTCGTTGTTGAATATCTTGCGCTGAATCGTGTGCGACATGTACTCCGGATACGCTGTGAA
>JAPLGR010000300.1 GCA_026390045.1 Chloroflexota bacterium
CTGCCACTGCAAATGCCTCAAGGGCTTTCGCCAATGGAAAACGATGGGTCACCAGCGAGCGCACATCCACCAATCCTTGAGAAACCAACTGGAACGCGCGCGCGAAAGAATGCTTCATGCGCCGTACCAGCTTGATGGTCAAGCCCTTGCGACGTGCCACCGAAGCGGAGAACGATGTCGTATCATGATCAGGAATGCCAGTCAGGATCACTTTCCCGCCGGGGATCACCGCAGCGAATGCATCATCCACCGCGCCCTGTCCTCGGGCCACTTCGAAGGCGACATCGACGCCTCGTCCCCCGGTCGCTGACCGGAAGGCGCCATCGTCGAGCCGGGTCTCCACACACCAGGCATGACTCGCCCCAAGAGCCTTCGCGGCATCCACACGGTGCGGAAGTCTATCGGTGGCTAGAATGTTCACTGCTCCCGAAAGTCTGGCCAACTGGAGGATGAGCAGGCCGATCGGGCCGCAGCCGAACACCCCAACTGACATCCCCGGCTTCAGGTGTGCCAGGTCCACCGAGTGGATCGCCACCCCCAGCGGTTCCAGCATTGCCCCATCCTCGTCCGAGATCGAATCGGGGATCGGGACGAGACACTGTTCGTCCCAGGCTATGTACTCACGCAGTGCACCGTCGATGCGGTCGTGCCCTGCAAAACGAACCTCCGGGCAAAGGTTGGGATGGCCCTGCATGCACGTTTCGCATCTCCTGCACGGGATCGCCGGATCCACCGCGATACGTTCACCATTCTCGGTGACTGCGGAGAACTCATGACCCAAGACCAGAGGATGAGTTAGCTTTGCATCACCAATGCCCTGTTCAGAGAACCAGTGCAGATCCGAACCACAGATGCCTACGGAAGAGACGTGGAGAAGTCGTTCTCGGGCTTGAGGAACGGGGAGCGGTTCTTCGTTGAATCGTAGATCACGGCTGCCGTGCAGACGTAGTGCTTTCACCACTCGATCTCGCTGTTTGAAGTTGTCATTTCACACTCACTTCTACTTCATTGGATTCAAACGCGTCGGCGGAGGTCTTCACGGTGATCTTTCCCGGTTCGTACCCCGCCTTGACGATGGCCCTACCGAGCTCTGCGAGTGCGCAATGATAGAACTCGCCGTCGCGCGGTATGAAGTGGATCCATTCTTTTGGCTCTACCTCGCCCTGCGGGTACACCTGACCACCGATGTCGTCAATGTCGGCCATAGCCTGCCCGGCGACACCGCGGAAACAGTGGCCGGGCGAGGATCCCGTTCGGGCGTGCTGACTATTATCCTCGATTACATGACCGGGTGAAGCCCGCCGCAAGCCCCCAGGCTTCAGACTGAGGGGACAAGGCGGGGCTTGGAGTTGTCCGAACCTGCCGATGGGAGCAGACTTGTCCTGCAATCCGGCTGGGCGTACCAAGCGTCAGAAGGAGAATAGCCTCAGCGCAGACCCAGTGCGGCTCTTTAACAACTTCAGTTTGGCCGTTATCCGGGGAAGGCCCGCATGCAAAAGCTGAACCGTGCATAAGAGAGAAGTTGCTTTCTGGGTGGGACGCACCCATTGGGGCGGAACGGAATGTGTCAATGGGTTTTGGACACCGAAAGCGGGAATTTACTGTAGCGTCTGGGTGTCGGACCTCACTTTCTGGCCCGCTTCGGGCGGGTTGATCCACGCGGCCGAGGGGAGTGCCGGTGGCTGCGGCGGACCCTTCACGAACCGCTCGGGATGAGCGGTGTAGGCCAGGTGCAAGACTTGCTGGCGCTCCAGAAACAGCGTGTGGGCCTGGCCGAAGTGCACCGCCGCTGGCGTCATGAGCCCCAGGCCGGTGTGATGGTGCTCGGAGTTGTACCAGTGAAAGAACTGCTGCCCCCAGGCGCGGGCATCCGGCAGACTGCCAAAGCGCTTCGGGAAGGTCGGGTGATACTTCACGGTCTTGAACTGCGCTTCGGAGTACGGATTATCATCCGGCGTGTGCGGTCGCGTCAGGCTCTGGGTCACGCCCAGGTCGGCGAACAACAGCGCCAGGGGTTTGGCCGTCATCGGCCCGCCGCGGTCGGAGTGGACGCTCAGCTGGCCGAGCCCAATCCCTTGCCGGGTGCAGCTTTGGGCGATCAGCGCCTGCGCCAGGTGGGCGGACTCGCGTTCCGCGACGAGCCAGCCGACCACGAAGCGGCTGAAGAGATCCAGCAGGACGTACAGGCAGAAGTAAGCTCACTTCACCGGCCCGGGGAGTTTGGTGATGTCCCAGGTCCAGACCTGATTGGGCCCGGTGGCCACGAGTTCGGGCTTGGCGTAAGCCGGGTGGCGCAGCTGGTTGCGGCGCTCCCGAAGCTCGCCGTTTTCCCGCAGAATCCGGTACATCGTCGGCACCGAGCACAGGTAGTGACCCTCGTCCAGGAGAGTGGCAAAGACTTCGCGCGGCGCCTGGTCGGCGAAGCGCTCGCTGTCGAGCGTCTCGCGCACCGTGACCTTCTCGTCCACGCTGAGCGCCCGCGGCGGCGGTGCTGGTGTGCGCTCGGTGGGGAGGCGCGGCCGGTGCGCTGCGTAGCGGCTGCTGCGGGGCAAGCTGAGCGCCTCACACGCCGTCTTCACACCGACCTGCTGGGCCAGAGCCTCCACCTGCTGCCTCATTTCCGCTCGGGCGCGTCGGGGATCGGCTGGTTGAGCAGCACGAGCAGCTTTTTTGGGGCGTCGATGATCACCTCCACCCGTTCGAGCTGCGCCTGGAGCTTCGTGTTCTCGCGCTTCAGCCGCGCCAGCGCCTCAGCGTGCGGGTCCACCAGGCGGCCGCGCTTCTTGGGCCTCAGGGCGGCGAGCTCCCCGGCCTCGCGCTGGCGTCGCCAGGTGGTCAGGTGCGACGAGTACAAGCCTTCCCGACGCAATAGGGCGCCCAGCTCACCGGGTATGCACCGGTCGGCTTCTTGCAGCACGCGCAGCTTATACTCGGCGCTGAAGTGCCGCCGCTGCGGCCGCGCTACCACCTCGGTCACGGTCACCCTAGGGGCGGTCACGGTGTCACCGAGGAGTGGACTCTCAAGCATGATAGTCTCCTTCCGCCCTACACTAAATCATAGGCGGTCGGTGTCCATCACATCATAGACACAGAGGGTATTGCGCGAGGTGCGGCTCGTATACAGCGTCGATCAATACTCTGCGGGATGATGTGTCTTCCCAATTGCCTGGCAAAGGCGTTCGGGGCCGGCCAGTGACCGCAAGTTGCGCTTGCGCTCCCTGCAACGGGATTGCGTCGCGGCGCTTCCCTCCAGGCTTCGCGCGCTTGAACCAATGATGGATCGGCTCGGACAAGTAACCGTCTTGGAGCCAGGAGAAGAAGGCGACAAGCTTGTCGCGAGTGAGGAATGCAGGTGGAGGGTTGTCCTTGAAGAAGCCCCGAAGCTTCTTCAGCGTCGCCTGGTAGTCCAAGATCGTGTGTGGGCTCTTCCCGGTAGCCCTCTTGTAGTGGATGAAGCCTTCGCAGGCCTGGGATAGGGTAAGTTGGCGAACCATATGGTCTCCTCTCTGGCAAGTGATTCCGATAATCACCGGGTTTGATTCCGGCAATCGGATCGGTCCTCTTTTTCTTCCAGAGAGGGGTTGAGCCG
>JAPLGR010000309.1 GCA_026390045.1 Chloroflexota bacterium
GATGCCTCCAAGTGGCAGCCACATGGGATCGGAGCACCGCCGCCGGGCGATCAGCCGCCGGCCATCCCGGCGAGCAAGAAGGTCGAGGAGAAGGCAGGCGACTAGGTCGCCGAGCTTCGCGTAGCCATGCCAACGGCGCGGGGGATCCCCGCGCCTTTGGCTTGGCTACGCGAAGCTCGGCGACCTAGTCGCCTGCCTTCTCCTCGACCTTCTTACGCGCCGGGATGGCCGGCGGCTCGTCGCCCGGCGGCGGTGCGCCGATCCCATGTGGCTGCCACTTGGAGGCATCGGCGCGCAGCCGGTGCGTTACGCCGCCCCGGCTGTGAACCGCGTCAAATCCTTCGGGCTTGATGACCAGCTGCTCACCATCGAGTAGGCTGGTCAATCCTGCCTGCCCTGGCTCAGGTCGCCGCGACCGGCAGTAGTCGCACGTGGCCGGGTCATGCGGCTTGTACTCGAGAGGCTCCTGGTAAGTGGTGACCAGGCCCTCGAAGTTGCGCAGCACGACGCGCGAGTCGCTCTGGCTCAGCGCGTAGTTGGGCATCAACGGGATCTTGCCCCCGCCTGCTGGCGCGTCGATCACGTACGTGGGCACGGAGAAACCGGACGTGTGACCCCGCAGCCCCTCAATGATCTCGATGCCCTTGGCCACCGGCGTACGGAAGTGCCCGGCACCCTCGACCATGTCGCACTGATACAGGTAGTACGGGCGCACCCTCATCCGCACCAGATCCTGTACCAGCTGACGCTGGATGTGCACGCAGTCGTTCACGCCGGCCAGCAGCACCGACTGATTGCCAAGCGGGATACCGGCCTTGGAAAGACGGTCGCACGCCTCGGCAAGCTCGGAGGTGATCTCGTTGGGGTGGTTCACATGGATGTTCAGCCACAGCGGGTGGTACTTCTGAAGCATCGCCGTCAGATCGGCGTCGACGCGCATCGGCAGAAAGACCGGGACGCGCGAGCCGATGCGGACAATCTCGATGTGTTCGATCTCGCGCAGGCGTGCGATCAGCTCCTCCAGCAGCTTGGGAGCCAGGGTCAGTGGGTCTCCTCCCGAGAGCAGCACATCGCGCACTTGAGGCGTCCGGCGCAGGTAGTCCAGTTGCGCATCGAACTCCGCCCGGGAGAACTGCTCCTTGGGATCGCCGACGATGCGCGAGCGCGTGCAGTAGCGGCAGTAGGAGGCGCATTGGGTCGTCACCAGCATCAGGGCGCGGTCCGGATAGCGGTGAACCAGCCCGGGCACAGGCGAGTGCGCATCCTCGGACAGCGAATCCTCCATCATGCCGGTGAACGGAACGAGCTCGGCGTCGGTAGGGATCACCTGTCGACGAACGGGGTCGGCCGGATCGTCGGGGTCGATCAAGGAGACAAAGTACGGAGTGATGTCGACGCGGAACAGGCCTAGCGAGCTGAGCGCCTTGCGTTCGCCCTCGGTGAGATGCAGAACCCGCTCAAGCTCCTCGACGCTGTTCAGCCGGTGACTGAGCTGCCAGCGCCACGAGTTCCATTGATCTACGGGGACGTCCCTGTAGGCCGGAGCACGTTTGGATGGGAACACCCTCTTTGCCATGCGCTACCTCCATCGCCCCGCAGACCGACTGACCCCGGGCGAGCTAAAGGATAGCACGGACTACCGGCAAGCGGGTTTCCCTCCGATCAATTCTCGCCTGCGCATCTCCTCGCCCACCCCAGCCCCGGCTCGGGATCACGGCCCACACAATCCCGCGCGCGAAGGGCTGGCTATGCGCAGCAGATCAAGGACGTGGACAAGTTGCCTGTGAGCGCCTTCGATGACACGTTGGGCGGCGCTGGAATCTGACAACGGCCGGGAAGCCGGGCGGGCGCCGAAGGCACACGACATGCCGGGTCCCTGCGATGTGATCGCCTGGATGGACCCTGAGTGGTTCGGCCGCATATCGGGAATCACAGGGCCGCATGCTTCGGTGCTGCCCGTCCCGAAGCATGCGGCCCGTCCTGCATGCGTTAGGGCGTGCTATTCGTCTGCCAGGCCCCAGGCGATCGGCCCTCGCGGCACCGGTTGCGCCATCGCGTGCGGGCCGACATCAGCGTAGCGCAGCGTCTCGAAAGGCAACGCGTTGCGCTCGGCCGCCAGATACAAGATCTCGGTGATCAAGTCCTGGTACGGCATGCCCTCCGCCGCCGCAACGATGCACAGGTCACTCACCTTCGGGTTGAGGCCGGGGAGCGTGTTGATTTCCATCAGGCTGGGCTCGCCCTTCGCGTCCAGGCGCAGGTCCACGCGCGAGACATCGCAAGCGCCGAGAGCCTCGGCCGCCTTGCGCGTCAGCTCAATGAGACGCAGTCGAAGCGAATTGGGGATGTCCGTCGGGCAGATGTACCCCGGCGCGCCTGGCGCGCCGATGTCGTAGCCCTTGGCGTCATGTCCGTACACGCCGGGTGAGACGCTGATGCCCGAGTCGATCTCCATGACGGGGAAGTAGTGATAGCCGTCGTTGTCGTACAGCCACGGCCGGCGACGGCGCGCCGGGAAGCCCGGGTTGCCGATAAATCCGACAGTGAACTCGCGCCCGGGGAGGTACTCCTCCACCAGCGCCGGCTGCTTGTAGGCCTCCACCATCCATGCAACGCGTTCGGTCAGCGCCTGCCGCGTGCGGACGATGGCCCCCATGTCGATGCCCATCCCCGTGCCTTCGCGCACCGGCTTGACGAACAACGGATAGGTCATTCCCGTGTCGTCGACCTCGGCCGCCGAACGCGCCTCAAAGAAGCGCGGCGTCGGCAGGCCGCTCTGTTGCCAGATTCGCTTGGTATGGGTCTTGTCGAGCGAGACGGCATTCGCCAGGACCCGCGAGGCGGTGTAGGGGACGCCAAGCAGTTCGCACAGCGCGGGCGCCTGCGCTTCGCGGCCGTCACCGCCAAGGCCTTCGGCGATGTTGAAGACGATATGCGGCCGCAGGTTGAGCAGCGCCTCAGGCAGGGTCTGATCGGCGCGGCAGAAGGTCACCCAGTGACCGTCGTCCTCCATCGCCCCGGCGATCGACTCGATCGTCTCGCGCTTGTCGAACTCAGCTCCGGCATCGGATGGCGCATCCGGGCCCCAGTCGATCTCGTCCCTCATGTTCGCCACCAAGGCAATGCGCCATGGCGGCCGAAGGCGGCTGGGACTCGGAGGCTTCTTGTTGTGTGCTCGCGTGCTCTCGTACGTTCTCATCGGATCAACCTCTTTCTCGTTTCAGTGTGGGTTTCGATTCACAAAGAGAGAGCCATTCCGCTTCCGCAGATGGCCCTCCACGGAAACGCTGCGGTCCTCAGCAGCGCGATGTCAGCGGCGGATTGCATCTCAGGCTACGGACTCCTCCAGACCACTCGGTTTTTGCAGCGGCTCGTCGAACGCCCAATCCAGCTCGACGGGCCGGAGGTTGACCACCTCGAGCGCCGCCCGGCAAGAAGCGCATTCGGTTCGCTGCCCCAGCTTCGGCGCAGCCTCGAAACGCACCTCAGAATGACATTCCGGGCAAACAGCTTGTTGCACTTGCATCGTTGCGGCGATGGGCCGCCCTCCGTTCTACCAGGACAAACCTTATCGCCATCCTGCGCAAATGCCGTGGGCTGATCGTTCAAAGCGCGTTCAAAACACCATCCAACCGTATCATCTTTGTACAACCCTTGGCGGGAAGGCAGAGGCAACTGGATACGGCTGGCGGTCATGGTGGTTCGCCCGCCCTGCATCCGGCTGCGCTGCTCCCGCGGAGCTGAGCGGTCGGGCGTTCATGATGAGGGCCAACAATGGGCGGCTGAGGGACTACTGTGGTTCGAGGCTGAAGCGATACCCGATGCCGGAGATGGTCTCAATGAAGAGCGGCTTGTCGGGGTCTGGCTCGATCTTGTGGCGAAGGCGCGAGACGAGGCCACGCAAGAGGTCTCGGTCCCCTTCCCCCGAGTAACCCCACACGCGCTCGACGATCACTTCGGTCGGGACGACCTGATTGCGGTTGGTCATCAGGACATACAGCAGGCGGAACTCAAGCTGAGTGAGGCGGCACGGATCGCGGCCGGCAACCGCAACCGTGCGCGTCGCCGGATCGAGCGAGATCTCCTTCAGATCAAGTGGCGGCAGCATGAAGGCCGGGACGGCGCCACTGCGGCGCAGCATCACACGCGCGTACTCGGCGATCAACCGCGGCGCTGCCGGCCGGGCGAGGACCAGGTCGGCGCCGGCGCGCAGGAGCTCGAGCGATTGCTCCTCGGAAGGAGGCTCGCACACGACGATGATCGGGACCTCGGTGACAGCACGGATTGCGTTGACCTGTTCCAGGGCAGGTTGCGCAGCGTCGTGTGCCAGGAGGATCAGATCTGCGGGCAGCTCCGACCAGTTGGTGAGGATGCGCGTCAGGTCAGTGCCGGGCGAGACCGCCAAGCCGGCGTGACGCAACACGAACGTCAACACCTCGCGTTCGTCAGAGTCGCCAGCAATCAGGAAGGCTTGCATGCGCGGTCAACCTCGACTTCCCCAGCATACCACCGGCCACGATGCCTTGAAGGCCTAGGCACTGATGCTCGGGGACCGAGGTGTCTTGAAGAGGTCACGCAGCAGCAGCACGCCGCCAACCCCAATCAGAATGAGAGCCAGCGGGTACAGGGCGTACAACGCGAGGACGAGAGCCCACCAGACGCCGGCCGGCTCGGTCTCGCCCGATGCCAGCCCGGTCACTTCGGCAAGCGCCACGCTGCCAATCAGGCCGGCAATGGCGATCCCGATCCCCCAGCCGATGAGCTTGCGTCGCGAACGCGCCCGCAGCGCCGCCCACAGGAGGAGACAGGCACCGATGGCAACTATCGGGAAGAGCTCCGCCGGCATCAGGTAATCAACCTGGAACATGCGCGCCCTGGCATATCGAGCGAAGGCAAGCAGGAAAGGCAGCACGAGCGGGATCCAGATCAGCACCGTTCCGGCAATGGCGAGGCCCTTTGTGAGGCCGTCTCTCTTCTGCATGTGTTGGAACCTCTGTGTGATCGGCGCGTTCAACGCGAGTTCTCTAGTGATCCTGCTCGCCTCAATGATACCGCACCCGCAGGACAACTGCCCATCCCGAAGGGCCAGGCGGACACGCCGTGTCGGTATTGCGTCGCCGGGGCAGACCCTCCAGGAACGGGTCCGGGACGTGCGCGAGCGGCCAGACGCAAGTGAATGCCGCCGGGGTCACCTTGGGCCCTGCTCCGCCGAACACGCCAAGGCCAATGCCCCCTTGATGCCGGCCTGGTCTCCCAGGCCCGGATGCACGATGTAGTCATCGAATCCCCGCAGGATCGCCTCGGCCTGCACATAGCCGTTGAGGAGCGAGACCACATCTGCCCGGATCATGGGCAACAAGTGATTCTGCTTCATGACACCACCGCCGAGGATGATCCGCTGGGGCGACAGTGTACAGATGATGGTCGTCAGCCCAAGAGCCAGGTAGTGTGCTTCGAGGCGCCACGCGGGATGGTCTTGCGACAGTAACTCCGGTCGCTCATGCCAGCGCGTCTCCATCGCCGGCCCGGAGGCCAAGCCTTCAAGGCAATTGCCGTGAAAGGGACAACAGCCCGGGAAGGGATCCATGGCTCGATCGTGTGGGACAAGGATGTGACCCATCTCCGGATGGACGAGACCGTGGACGGGGCGACCATTGAGCAAGCCACCGCCGCCAATGCCGGTGCCGATCGTCATGTAGACAACGGAGTCGAGCCCTTTCGCTGAACCCCAGCGCCATTCAGCCAACGCGGCGGCATTCACATCGGTGTCGATGGCAACAGGGACGTTCATCGCCCGGGCCATGGAGCCGAGTAGATCGGTATCGGCCCATCCGGGTTTCGGCGTGGACGTGATGTGCCCGTAGAAGGGCGATCGTGGGTTGAGGTCCAACGGACCGAAGGCGGCAATGCCAAGGGCAGCCGCTTCGCCGAAGGTAGCTTGCTGCTCCTGGAAGAAGCGGAGTGCCTTCTCAGTCGTCTCAGCCGGCGAGGTCGTGGGGATGCGCGCCTGCACTCGGAGCTCGCCGTCGTCTGTCCCCAAGGCACAGAGGAACTTGGTCCCGCCGGCTTCTAGAGCTGCCAGGAGCTTGGTCATCGGCAAGGTCCCCTGCGATCCAGGTTGGGCGAATGGCGCCCGATCATGGCCCTTCTCCCTCTTCACTGCCGGCGGCCAGTCGTCTAGTCTTGGGCCTCTGCCTCGGCCTCGAGCCGATCCAACCGTGTGTAGTAGTCCCGTATCTCCTTCAGGTGCGCCCAGGCAATCTTGCCGGTGAGGATCAGGTCATCATTCGTTACGTTGGTCTCCGAATCGCGGGCGCCGTGTTCCAATTCCACCTCGAGCCCTCGCCGAAACTGGTCCAGGTCGATCTTTGCCCAGTCGAGCCCGAGGCGCATTCCCGTCGAACGAGCTTCCTCAGCTGTGATCCGTCGTTCATCGCTCATGCTAACCTCGCAGGTCCGCATCAATCTGCTTCAGTCGAATGGTCTAGCCTTGACGTTCCTAGCTCAGGCTAGGTCAGGAAGCCTCTCGAACTTTAGCTGCGATCTGGCGATCGGTCATCTTGTCCACGGTTTCAATCGCAAGGACATGACCCTTGAGGCCTTTGTGCTCAAGACGTTTTCTGAGCTCACCTTTGGCCTCGCCTGGACCGAAGATCTGGATGGAGTCTGCGTCATGAAGAACGGCGATGACCCTATCGTAGTAGCTGTTGAGGTGGTTCCCAAATTCCCGGTCCCGCATGTCCTCGGTGGAGCCGACTTCGGATGCCGTCCCACCCGTGAAGCGGACGTGTTTCTCCATATTCGAGGCGATTTCCTTGGTTTCCTCCCCTTCGTCCGTAACGATCACAATGACGGCCTTGCGATGATCGATCCACAGACCTGCTTGCCTCT
>JAPLGR010000519.1 GCA_026390045.1 Chloroflexota bacterium
CCTGGATCTGATGAGGCTGCCCGGCGTCCCCGGCTCTGAGGGGGCCGTCGCCAACAGGCTCCACGCAGCCTGGGCGCCGCTGGCAGACGAGATCCAGCGCACGCCCGTCGGCTCGGTGCACGCCATCCGCCGCGGCAAGGGCAAGAGGCCTCACCCCTCGGTCCTGCTGACCGCTCACATGGATGCCGTCGGGCTGGTGGTGGCCGAGGTTGAGGGGTCCTTCTTGCGTGTTGCCTCGGCCGGGGCGATTGCGGCTGAACAGCTCCCAGGCCAGAGGGTGTTGATCCACGGCCGGAGGCTGATCCCCGGCGTCGTCGTTCGGCCGCCGGATCACTGCCTGCCGCCCGACAGAGATGATGAGGAAGTGCCTCTGGGTGCGTTCCTCGTGGATACGGGGCTCAGCCCACGGCAATTGCAGAGCCAGGTCCGCGTGGGCGATCCGATCACGTTCGACCGCATGCCCATTCATCTGGGCGACGGACTTGTGTCGGGCCCCGCGCTTGACAATCGCGTCGGGCTTGCGGCGCTGACAATCGCGCTGCATTCCCTGGCGCGCAGCGGTCACGCCTGGGATGTGGTCGCGGCCGGCGTCGTCCAGGAGGAAATGAACGCTCTGGGGGCACGCACATCCGCCCACCGAACCGCCCCGGCGGTTGCGTTGGTGATCGACACCACGTACGGACGCAGCCATGGCGAGGCTGAACACCTGACCTTTCCGCTCGGCGGCGGGCCATCCAATGGCTGGGGACCCGCAACGCATCCCGCGCTCTATGAGCGGCTGCGCCGCGCGGCCGAGCGACTGGAAATGCCTCTGACGCTTGAGCCGATGCCCAGGTACTCGGAGAGCGATGCCGATGTCCTGCAGCTCGTCGGCGCTGGGATCCCCACCGGATGCCTGTCCATCCCGGTGAGATACATGCACTCGCCGGTTGAGGTGGTTGATCTAGACGACATCCGCCGGACGGCCTCTCTGGTCGCGGAGTTCGTGCGCGGCCTAGACGAGGCAGCCGAGCGCTCCCTGATCGAGGATGCGGAATGATGGCCGGCGCACGATTATCCCGCACTCCCCAGCGCCATCACATGGCCCTCTTGCGCGCCCTGACGGAGGCGGTCGGAGTCTCCGGGGACGAGGGCGCAGTGCGCCGGCTGGTGCATGAGCACGTCGAGCCGCTGGCCGATGAGATCCGGGTGGATGCGCTGGGCAACCTGCTCGCCGTTCGCCGTGGATCATCACGGCGCCGGGTAAGGGTGATGCTCTCAGCCCACATGGATGAAGTCGGACTGATGATCACCGGCGCGGAACCCGATGGCGCCCTGCACGTGGCATGCGTTGGGAGCGTTGCGCCGTACCATCTGGCCGGGAAGGCCTTCTGGGTCGGCCGTGAACGCGTTACGGGGGTGATCGGCCTGACGCCACCGCATCTCACCCGAGACATGGAGCATCGGCCCAGCCTGGCCGTGGATCAGCTCCGCTTGGACGTCGGTGTTCAGTCTCGCGAGGATGCTCTCGAGCGCGTCCGCATCGGCGATCGAGCGTCCTTCGCTACAGCACTGACTCGGATGGGTGACTGCGTCTCAGCCAAGGCGCTGGACGACCGGCTGGGCGTGGCGATCCTGGTGGAGCTCCTGGGGGTCGCTCCGCCGAACATCGATCTGCTGGCCGCCTTCACGGTCCAAGAGGAGATCGGCCTGCGCGGCGCGGGCGTTGCCGCCCACAGCCTCGACCCGGAGCTGGCCATCGCCATTGACTGCACGCCCGCTCGTGACCTGCCCACCTGGGACGGCAACGAAAACGTCGCCTACAACACCCACCTTGGGCAGGGCCCGGCGATCTACACGGCGGATCGTGGGACGGTCTCGGATCTGCGGTTGCTCGAGCACTTCGAGTCCACGGCCAAGGCAGCGCGGCTTCCGATGCAGCTTCGTCAGCCAGGCGGGGGTTCCACCGACGCCGGCGCGATCCATCGGGCGCGCAAGGGAATCCCGGCCATCTCGGTCTCCGTCCCCGTGCGCTACCCGCATTCGCCCGCCGGGCTGATCCGCATCGATGACTGGCGTAACACGGTGCTCCTGCTGCATGCTGCGCTGGTTCGGCTGTCGCCCGAGACACTGACGCGCCGCCGGGGGGCATAGCGAATTGGGTCGCACTGGCCCCGGATGGATTCGCGCCTGCAATGGGACATCCCGAAGGGCGGAGTATTCAGTATGGGACAGCGGCGCAAGTACCAGGTGATTGAGGCTGCCTTGGCAGACACTCGGCGTCTGCTGGGGTACAAGCTGCGAGCAGAGCCGGAGATCCACCTCAATCTCAAGGGTTTCGACTGTGGCTGGATCTTGGATTCCGTCGCGTGGCGGCCCGGGCTGCGAGTACTGGACGTGGGAGCTGGATACTCATGGCTCCCCATCTATCTGGCCCGGGAGAAGCACTGTGAAGTCTGGTCGGTGGATGACTTTGGCACCTGGGATTCGGACCCCTTCTGGGAGAGGAGCAGGGATCCTGCGGAATACATCCGTGCCCACCCCGAGGTCAAGTACGTGTTGGGGAGACTGGGGGAGGACCGGCGGCCTGATCTTCCCAGCGGCTACTTCGACTGCATCTACAGCGCCTCGGCTCTGGAGCACGTGCCTGTGGCTCGGTTCGCCGACGTATGGACGCATATGGACGGCCTGCTCCGCGAGGGGGGACATCTGCTCCACGCGATCGACATCGCGTTCCCCACAAGCCGGGGCGCCGCTCATGTCCTTCTGGCAGCGCTCTTCGATGTGCTCTACCCACTCCTGCCGAAATCCCTGCAAACACGGTTCCTCTTTGAGACACCCCTCTCGTGTGTGCGGGCAGCGCTCCGCGCGCTTGGGGCTCCCATGCGGGGTGTCGCTCGGCGACTGAGTGTGGTCGACATGGTCATAGACCCTGAGGTTGCCGTTGAGCCTCTAGAATTCACCCTCAACCGACTACTCAAGGATGGCGACGCGCGGACTCGCCACTTCCGGGTCGGATCGGTCCTCATCCACGTCCTCAAGACATGACGCGTCGGCCGCGCACTTGCTGGGCTGCTCCACTCGCGTAAGTCGGCCTCCCCGCACGTGTACCAGCGCTGCGTTGCGCCGCAGACGGAAGATGAATGGCGATCTGCCACGCGGCGTCACTCCCTCTTCCTTCTCATAGCGGGCTGGTCAGATTCCTGGTTCGACGCCCTGACACGGCCCGATCTTGTCACGCCGTGCGAGTATGGCATCGGAGGGAATGTCCTTCACCCGCGGGCGAGACTCCGACACAACAGCGAGGACATGAACGGAACTCATCCGCGCAGACAGTCAGCGGGCGCCTACGTGGCGCGAGGAGGCTAGCTGATTCCGGCGGAGATGATGGGGAAGACGCCCCGTCAGGCGGGAGGAATCACCTGTGCGGACATTGCGAACAGCGCCGGCGTCCCACCGGTGTGCCAGAAGAGCACCTTCTCGGCCGGGCGGAACCGGCCTTCGCGCGCCAGGGCTAACATCCCCCCGGCAGCGCGCCCGGTGTAGACCGGGTCGAGCAGAATCCCCTCCTGCTGGGCGAAGGCGCTGATCGCGTTCCGCTCCACGTCGGTCACCACTGCATACCCCAGGGCTGCGAACCGATCCTCGACGAGGATCTCCTC
>JAPLGR010000079.1 GCA_026390045.1 Chloroflexota bacterium
GGCGAGGTGCGAGAGGCGCTGGACATCCTGATCTCAGACGAACTCGGTACGCGCGCTTACGAACTGTACTCAGGCGGCGAGGCGTTCCGGGTGAACTTCGCCATCCGCATTGCGCTGTCGCGTCTCCTAGCGCGGCGAGCCGGAGCCCAGCTGCGCAGCCTGTTCATCGATGAAGGCTTCGGCACGCAGGATGCGCGCGGCCGGGAACACCTGGTGGCCGCCATCAACAGCATCCAGGACGACTTCGATCGTATCCTGGTGATCACGCATATTGATGAAATGCGGGACGCGTTTCCGGCGCGCATTGAAGTGACAAAGACGCCCCAAGGCTCGCAGTTCACGCTCTCCTGAGGCACCCGGAAGATCCGGCAACTTGCCCTGGTTGCCTAGAGGCGGAGTGCTCAGGCGATCGCCGGGATGGCCTGCCCGAGGGGCGCTCCCTTCCCCTGAAGATCCTCTCCCGGCGCACATGCCCGACGGGCAACACATCTTGATGCATGACCGCGGTGGCGGTGGTCAGCTCCCCGACGGCTCAGATGGCGCGCACTAGCCCGGCAAGAGAGTGGGTGGAGGCGCCTTCAGCCTTGTGTGTGGATGGCTAGGAAGCAGCGGGCGGCAAGGTCGCGGGAGGAAGCCAGACGGAAAAGGCAGACCCGTGTCCTGGGACGCCGTCGCTCTCGAGTGTGATCCGGCCGCCGTGCAGTTCGGCGATTTCCTTACAGATGGCCAGGCCGAGCCCGGTGCCTGAGGCGCCGGTGCGGTGGCTGGCCCGCCCGCGGAAGAAGCGGCGGAACAGCAACAGCTGTTCCTCCGGGGGGATGCCGGGGCCGGTGTCGCTGACCTCGCCGACAATCCAGTCGCCCTGCGCCGTCACGCGATGGCGCGTGGACAATGTGATGCGGCCGCCGTCCGGCGTGTAGTTCATGGCGTTGGTGAGCAGGTTGGTGAATACCTGCGTTAGAAGCCGCTGGTCGCCCAGCGCTGGAGGCAGATCGGGCTCGCACTGGAGATTGAGGAGCAGGCCGCGCTTGGCGGCCAACGTGGACCGGTCCTGGACCAATGCGGCCAGCAACTGGCTCAGGTCAATTGGGGCGGCGTTGAGGGGCGTCGCCTTGGCTTCCAGCCGCGAGAGCGACAGCAGGTCGTCGATCAGGTGCGCCAGCCGTTCGCTCTCGCGCGTCAGCGTGTCGAGGTAGGAGGCAGTCTTGTCGCGGTCGCCGGTCTCTCGCAGCAGATCGAGGTACAGGCGGATGTTGGTCAGCGGAGTCCGCAGTTCGTGGGAGACGTCCGATACGAACTGTGACTTGAGCCGGTCAAGCTCCTTGAGAGAGCTGATGTCGTACTGCACGCCAACGTAGTTGATCACCTCGCCCGAGTCCGAAAGGACGGGGGTGATCGTCACGGCGGCGTCGTAGGTGCTGCCGTCCTTGCGCCGGTTGATCAGTTCCCCTCGCCAGGTGCGCCCCTCGTGGATGGCGTCATCAATCTCACGATAGACCTCGGCCGGATGGCGGTCACTCTGGACGATGCTGGCGGGCTGCCCGATTGCCTCTCCTTGTTCGAACCCATGCAGGCGTTCCCAGGCCGGATTGACGTATTCGAGGTTCTGGTTGAGGTCGGACACCATGACGGCGTCACCGATGTTGGCCAGGATGGCACGCAGCCGGTCGCGCTCGGCCTGCAGGGCAGCCTCCAGGGTCTTGCGGTCGGATACGTCCAGCACCAGCCCCATAAGCCCCTGGGCTCTCCCGCCCACACCTGCGATCAGACTGGTGGCCACCATGGCATACAGGACGCGTCCATCCGGACGTGTGAACTCAACCTCATTCACCTCGTGCTTGGGGAGCTCGCTGCGCAGACGCGTGGCAAAGCGTTCCACGATGACCTGGCGCTGGTCCTCAGGGAACATGTCCACCAGGATGCGGCCGATCAGGCCTTCGGCCGGCACGCCAATCTGGTCCAGGAACGCCTGGTTGGCATACACGACGCGGCCCTTCATATCACACTGGAAGATGCCGGCGACAGATGTCTCCACCAGGGATCGGTAGCGGGCCTCGGATTCGGCCAGCTGCGCCGTCCGCCGGGCGACCTCCGCCTCCAGGTTGTGTGCTTGCGAGGCGATCTGGCCGTACAGGTCGGCGTTCTCGATGGCAATGGCGGCATGGGCGGCAAAGGCCGAAAGCAGGTTCACGTCATCATCGGTGTAGGGCACCTCGGTGCTGAAGCGCAGGACGGTCATCACGCCGATCGTCCGCTGGCGGATCAGGAGGGGAACCAGGGCGAGCACCTCGGGCTCGTCCTCTGGCGTTCCGGGGACGTGGACCGCCATCGGAAAGTCGCGCGGATCGTTGACCAGGATCGGCTTGCCAGTCTGGAACACCGTGCCGGTGAGGCCTAGGCCGGGCGTGAAATGCACGGCCATCAGCGCCTCAGCATCGGGATGCAGGGCGACGACGCAGCGCAGCGCGCCCTGGTGGGGGTCGAACAGATGGATGCGCGAGCCGTCGGACTTGAGCAGCGCTTTGGCCTGCTCGGCGATCAGGTTGAGGACAGTTTGGAGCTCGAGCGATGCCGAGATCGAGCGGGCGGTCTGGATCAGGGCCTGTGACTCTTCAGCTCGGTGCGTGGCCTGGGTGTACAGGCGGGCATTCTCAATGGCGATGGCGGCGTGCGCGGCAAACGCCGAAAGGAGTTGGACATCATCCGGCGTGTAGGGCACTTCGGTGCTGAAGCGCAGGACGGTCATCACGCCGATCGGCTGATCGCGGACCAGCAGGGGCACCAGGGCGAGGACCTCGGGCTCGTCCTCGGGAGTGCCGGGAACATGCACCGCGTTCGGGAAGTCATGTGGATCATTGACGATGATAGGGGTCCCGGATTGGAAGACGCTGCCGGTCAGCCCGAAGCCCGGGGGCGCTTGCACGCGCATGAGAGCCTCGGCGTCTGGATGCAGCGCGACGACGCAGTGCAGGACGCCCTTGGCGGCGTCAAACAGGTGAATGCGCGAGCCGTCGGACTTGAGCAGGGCCTTGGCCTGCTCGGCGATCAAGTTGAGCGTCGTCTGGAGCTCGAGGGAGGAGGAGATCGAGCGGGCGGTCTGGATCAGCGCCTGGGACTCCTCGGCGCGCTGCGTGGCCTGCATGTACAACCTGGCGTTCTCGATGCCGATGGCCGCCAGGCGCGCGATCGTCATCACGGTCTCTACCTGATCGTGCGAGAAGGCGAATTGGGGACGCTTGGCAAACAGGACGATCGCGCCGCTGGCGCGTTCGCCGATCATGATCGGCACGCCGAGCAAGGCGCGCAGGCCGGCCTTGACCCAGGCCGGGGCGGCCTCCGGGTACGCGCTGTAGTCTGGAAGGAGGACGGGCTGCGCGCTGCGGATGACCTTCCAGGCGACAGGCTCCTGGCCGGCGGTTGTCCCGTCGGGTTGCAGGGGTGGGATGCCGAACGTGTACGGATACTCGAGCCGGCGCTGGCTGGGATCCAGGACCGCCACGACGCCGGCGTCCGCATCGGTCACCTCCGCCGCCAGGCGAAGGACGCGCTCGAGGACGCGTGGTAGATCGAGAGCGCTGGTGACGGCTTCAACCACTTGGTGGCGAAGCTGTTCGCGTTCTAGGGCACGATGCAGGTTCTCCTGCGACCTGGCATTGCCGATCGAAATGGCGATGTGATCGGCCAGGGCGGTCATCATCGCCACGTCGTGGGGCGAAAGCCAGCGGGCCGAAACGTTGATGGCGCCGATCGGCTCGCCGCTCAGCATCAAGGGGGCGACGATGAGCGGGTCGCGTCCCAGCAGACGCACGACGAGCGGCAGCAGATGCTTCAGGATGCCGGGCGTCATCTGGCGAATGGTCTCGCTGCGGTCGGTGGAGTAGACCGCAACGCCAGTGGCAAGCGCCTGGCGATACATATCGACGCCCTGGGGATCGAAGCTGAAGCCCTCGATGGATCTGCCGGAGAGGCGCTGCAGGGCGGCCTCAGCCGACTGACTGAGGGAACGGGTGCGAATCTCGAGCTTGCCGTCTGGGCGGAGCAGGCTGACGCCGCCGCGCAGCCTCAGCCGCCGCAGTTCCTCCGTGACCGAGCGCAGGACGTCGTTCTCGCTGAACGCGGCCTGGCGTGCCACGCTGGCGGCAGCGTGAAGGGCGGAGGCCCAGATGTCCTCGCGATCGCCGAGCGTGTCACTGCCGGATCGTTCGTCCACCGGATGGCTCTACCTGTGCGGCCTGCGCCCGCGCAAGGAAGTCTAGCATGCTTCGTGCCGGGCTAACGCCTCTTGGGTCGCGCAGGCACGGCGCCGATGCTGACAAGCCAGTCGAACGTCTCGGTGGCCGCCAGGAGGTAAGGTCTGGCGGGAGGCAGGCCGAGCTCGGCCTGGGCCTTGTTTGTGTCATAGAAGAAGTGATAGCCGGCGAGCCACAGCATGCTTGGTTCAATGGGCAGCTTCAGGGACTTGCGCGCCGGCTCGAGCAGTAGGCGGATGGGAGGCACAGCCCACAGCGGGAGATGCAGGCGGGGAGGACGGCGCCCAACGACCTGCGCCGTGATCTGCAACAGATCGGGCAACGTCAAGTTCTCGCCGCCAAGGATGTACCGCTCGCCGGGGCGGCCGCGCTCAAGCGCAGCCAGGTGCCCGGCAATGACGTCGTCAATGTGTACAGCGTTCAGGCCGCCGGGGATCACGGGCACGAAGGCGCCTCGCGCCAGATAGGCCACCAGGCTGCGCTCAGTGCGGTACCAATCGCCAGCCCCAACGACGACCGACGGATTGACGATCACCGCTTGCAGCCCCGCCTCTACAGCCCGCAGGACTTCCTGCTCCGAGGTGTGTTTGGCGTAGGCATACGGCCAGCGCTCCGGGATGTAGTTCCAGGTGTGGCGTTCGTCGAGCAGGGGGGCATTCCCGGTCGGGGTGGAAGGTGGCACATCCGGGACACCGAGCGCCGCAACCGAAGAGGTGTGGATGAACTGGCGGACCCGCGCCTGGCGCGCGGCCTGAAGGACGTTGCGCGTGCCTAGAACGTGACCCTCGATCGCGGTCCGCCCGTCCGCCTCCGGCCGCATCGGCGCGGCGGTGTGAAAGACTACTTCAACAGCGTCAAAGGCTTGAGTCAGCGATGTGGGATCGAGCATGTCGCCGATGACGCGCCGGACCGGGAGCCCTTCTAGTCCATTCAGGAGCGACGTCGGCCGGTGGAGGGCGAGCACTTCGTGGCCCTGTCCCACAAGCGCGCGGCACAGATAGGAACCGATGAACCCTGAGGCGCCGGTGACGAGAATGCGCATGTGTCAGCGAAGGGGCCGGACGCGCGCCGGGCTACGCACCGATCCACTCGACGATGGTCGCTTCGCCCTGACCGACGCCAACGCACAATGTGGCCAGGCCGAAGTAGGGGCGCTTCTCGCCGGGCGCGCGGCGGCACATCTCATGTAGTAGCGTGGTGAGAATGCGCGCCCCCGAGCAGCCCAGCGGATGGCCAAGCGCAATCGCGCCGCCGTTGACGTTGGTGATCTCCGGCGAGAGGCCGAGGTCCTGCATCACGGCCAGCGACTGGACCGCGAAGGCTTCGTTGAGCTCGACCAGACGGATGGCGGGCATGTCGAGCCCGGCGCGCTGCAAGGCCTTGCGCGTGGCCTGGACCGGGCCAAGCCCCATGACGCGCGGCTCGACACCCGCTGCGCCGGAGGCGACGACACGCGCCCAAGGCGTCAGGCGGAGCGCGGCCGCCTTGCGGTCGCTCATCAGCACAAGAGCGGCGGCGCCATCGTTGATGCCGGAGGAATTGCCGGCCGTGACCGTTCCGCCCTCGCGGAACGCGGGCTTGAGCTTGGCGAGCGATTCGACCGTCGTGTCGCGGCGCGGCCGCTCATCTGTGGTAACTAGAACCGCCTCCCCCTTGCGCTGGGGGATCGGAACGGGGACGATCTCCTCGGCAAAGCGGCCAGAGTCGATCGCTGCCACGGCGCGGCGGTGGCTCTCGGCGGCGAAGGCATCCTGGTCCTGGCGGGTGATGGACGGCCGCTCGGCGGCGATGTTCTCTGCGGTCTCGCCCATCGAGTCGATCCCGAACTTCTTCTCGATGCGCGGGTTGGGATAGCGCCAACCGAGCGTTGTGTCCCACGCGGTCAGGTTGCCCCAGGGGAAGGCTTTGTCGGCCTTGGGAACCGAGTATGGAGAGCGAGACATGCTTTCGACGCCTCCGGCGACGTACACCTCGCCTTCGCCGGCCTTGATCGCGCGCGCCGCGGCGTTGACCGCCTGCAACGCGGAGGCACACAGCCGGTTGAACGTCACCGCGGCGACCTGGGCTGGGAAGCCCGCCAGGAGCACGGCCATGCGCGCCACGTTGCGGTTGTCCTCGCCGGCTTGATTGGCGCAGCCGAGATAGACCTCCTCGACTTCGGCCGGATCGACCCCGGCGCGGCGGACCGCTTCGGCGATGGTTAATGCAGCGAGATCATCAGGTCGGACCGCGGCCAGCACGCCGCCATGGGCGCCGATGGGCGTTCGGACGGCAGAGACGATCACGGCTTCAGGCATACGGACCTCCGGGGTGGGGCTGGGCGGATTGTAGCATCACGGAGCGGCAAAGCGGTCGGGGAAGGCAGATGCCGACAGCCAGTACTCGGGGCGGCGCAGGCGGCCAAGCTGCTTGTCGGGCTGCCCCTTGACAAGCCGAGGAATCTAGAGTACTCTGGATTGCAGAGTACTCTAGAGGATGAGACTATGGAAGCGAATGAAGCGCAAATCGCCCTTGACCAGATCCGCCAGGCAACCGAGCAAACCAGGCGGGCGGTGGCGCGCTCCGGGATCGGCTGGATCTTCATCATCTGGGGCTGTGTCTGGTTTGTAGGCTTCCTAGGGAGCCAGATCCTGAGCGGCGCCCGTGCTGGAGTGCTTTGGGGTGTGCTGGACATCCTGGGAGGGGTTGCGACGGCCATGGTCGGGATACGAACCGGCCGGCGCGTTCGCAGCGCCAACGCTTGGCGTGTCCCCGGGCTTTGGCTGGCACTGATGGCCTACGTCGGCCTGCTGTTGTGGATCGCCGGGCCCATGCCAGCGGACCGGCTGATCCTGTTCATCACCGTGGGCATCAGCTTCGGTTTCGTCTTCCTCGGCCTGTGGCTGGCGCCGGCACTCCTGTGGACCGGCATGGCCCTCACCGCGCTGGCAATCCTTGGCTGGCTGGTGATGCCGGCCTACCTGGG
>JAPLGR010000228.1 GCA_026390045.1 Chloroflexota bacterium
CTCAAGCTGGGCGTCGCCTCCAACAGCCTGACCGCCTATGTGCGCAAGGCCGTGGACCAGATCGGCCTCCTGCCACTGTTCGATTCCATCTCCGGCGTCGATCAAGTGGCCGAGGGCAAACCGGCGCCGGACCTCTACCTCCGGGTGGCACGGGACCTGGGCTGTGCTCCGGAGGCGTGCCTTGCGGTGGAGGACTCCCCTTCGGGCGTTCAGGCGGCAACCACGGCCGGGATGGTGTGCATCCTCGTGCCCAATCCTGATCTGGCGCTGGCGGGCGATTGCGGCGCGCACTTCGTGTTCCCTTCGCTGGGGGAATTCGATCAGAACCTTGAACGCGTCCTGTCGTCCCCGCAGGCAATTGGAGGCGCGTCGTGACGAATGCGTGGAACTCCCGGCGCAGGGTGCTCACCGCGCTGGCCCACCAGGAACCCGATCGGCTTCCGCTGGACTTCATGGGCACCGCATCGTGCATGGTCGACTCGGCCTACTTCTCGCTGCTCAAGCGGCTTGGACTGAAAGGCACGGGCCGAGAGTTCCGCAAGTATGAGAACACCCGCTTCTACGACGAGCGGGTGCTCAAGGCCCTCGGCGTCGACTTCCGGCGGGTGTGGCTGCGTCCTAGCGCCGACCGCCCTTCGGTGCCCGATGCCGACGGGGGCATCACTGACGAGTGGGGATTGCGCCGGCGGCCGACCGGCGACCTGCTCAGCTACGTCAGCTCACCGCTGGAGAGCGCCACCGCCGGCGATCTCAAGGCCTATCCTTGGCCGAATCCCCACGCGACGGGCAGGCTCGAGGGCCTAGCAGAGGAAGCCCGGCGGCTACGGGAGGAGGGTGAGTACGCCATCGTCGCCCGCAGCCCGACGCTGGGGATGTTCGAGCTGGCCCAGCGGCTGCGCGGCATGCAGCGCTTCCTGATGGACCTGGTGTTGGACAAGGAATTCGCCATCGCCCTGGTTCAGACTCTGAAGGAAGTCCACATGGGCCTGTACGAGGCCTACCTAGATGCCGTCGGGCCGTACGTCGATATCGTGGAGACCAGCGACGACTTCGGCGCGCAGAACGCGCCCTTGATCTCTCCCGCTCTCTTCCGGGAGATCTTTGCGCCGGCGCGCAAGGAGCTGAACGACCTGATCCACCGCAAGGCTCCCCAGGCAAGGGTCTTCCTTCATTCCGATGGCGCCATCGTCAAGCTGATCCCGGACTTCATCCGAATCGGCGTGGAGATCCTCAACCCCATCGAGCCGGACGTGCCCGGCAACGATCCCAAGACATTGAAGTCAGCCTTCGGGTCGGAGATCGTCTTTCACGGCCACCTGGACAACAAACGGGCGCTGAGCGGCTCTTCCGTCGATGCCCGCCAGGAGGTCCGCCGCATCTTCGATGGAATGGGCCCCGGCGGCGGATACATCATGGCCCCGACCAACCACATCCAGGCGGACGTCTCGCCCGATGCCCTGATCGAAGTCTATCGGAACGCACAGCAGTACGGCCGCTACGGGACCGGTGGTAGCTGACTTCGCCAGGACCTCGGCCGGGAAACACCCAGCCTCCGTCCGGCAGTTGAGGCCAGCCAACTCCCGGAGTTGCTCCATGGTGATCAGGACAATGCCGCCCTCGGGGACCACAATCGGCTCCAGCAGGTGGTCTTCAGAAGCGCAGGTTGGGGGCTTTCAGCGTGCCTTCGGCCCGCGGCGCTTCACCACGCGGACGGCGGTCTTGTCCGGGACGGGCCAGACCGCATCCAGGAGCCCTTTCGCCTGATCGTAGGAGCGCACCATCAGGTTCGAGAGAAGCGCGCGTAGCGCCAGATCTCGGTCGCGCTCGACCACCGCCTGGACCGCCAGCATCTCGTAAGCGGCATTGCGCTGAACCAAGGACCGGATATCCGCAGGAAGCTCCGCCACGCGTGGCTTCCCTGCCTGCCCTCCGTGCAGAAGGACCGGCGCCTCAATGATCGCCTCCGACGGCAGCCAGGGCAGTGTCTCGGCGTTGTCGACGCTCAGCACCAATTCGACCGTCTGCTTCTCCCCCAACGCCAACAGCGTTGGAATCACGATCTCCTGATACCAGACCGCCCCGCGCTGCGCGAGTGCGGGGATCGCCTGGCCGGGCTTCCAGTGGCGGAAGTCGTGCAGCATCCGATCCTGGAGGGCCATCAGCTCCTGGGCCCGCGCCGGCCGTCCCTCGGTCATCGCCAGTATCCGGTCCGGGTGCGCGAGGTAGCGGTAGTAGGGTGAAGGGATGGCGCCCAACAAGCGGATCAGGTCCGGATCGGTCCCCAGCTTGGGCATCTCATCCGCACGCGCCAAGACATCAGGCAATCGATCGCGGCGGCCCTGACGAACCCCCACGATCCAGGTGAAGTGGTGCATACCGGCTAGATCGAACGTCAGGTCCTGGCGCAGCACACCCAACAAACCGGAGATCATGTTCATCAAAGCGACTGGCGAGTCGCACGTCCCGAGCACGTTGACCCGCGTGTAGCGGCGGATGGCGTACTGGATCAGGCTGCTGGGGTTCGTCAGGTTGAGCAGGATGGCCCCCGGTGCGTGGGCTTCGATCTGGCGGCAGGCCTCCAACACGACCGGTACGCCACGCAGCGTGTTGCTGAAGCCTCCCGGACCCACCGTCTCCTCTCCCGGGATGCCAAAGGCCCGGGGGAAGGTTTCATCGAACAGGCGACCTTCCAGCCCTCCAATGCGCATCTGGTTGACGATGAAATCCGCGCCGCGGACCGCCTGCGCCAGATTCTGTTCGCAGGACACGCGGACGTCCCCGCCCGTCTGCCGGCCGATCAGGTCATCCGAGACGCGGCGGACGAGGTCGAGGCGTTCCTCGTCGCGGCCATAGAGCACGGCGTCGAATGGGCACCGTCCGCCGCCCCTGGCCAAACCCTCGAGCAGGAGCGGCGTCGCCAGTGAACTGCCGCCCAGCACCACGAGCTTGAGCCGCTTGCTCATCGACGGGCTCCTGCATAGAAGGCGCGCACGGCGGCGGCAACGCGCTCCACTTCATCCAGGCGCAGTTCTGGGAACATGGGCAGGTTGAGCAATTCGCCCGCCAGTCGTTCGGCCACCGGAAAGTCACCGGGCTTGTACCCCAGATGCTCATAGCAGGGCTGCAGCGGCACCGGAGTGCGATAGATCAACTGCGAGCCGATCCCCTGCTCTGCCAGGAAGGTCGCCAGCTCATCACGGCGCTCGGCGTGGATCGTGTACAGGTAGTAGACGTGGCGGCAATCGGGCGCCTCAGCGGGTATGCGCAGCGGCAACCCTTTCAGCAGCTCGCCATACCTGCGAGCGATGGCGCGGCGCTGCTCGATCCAGGTGTCCAGGTGACGCAGCTTGACGCCGAGCACTGCCGCCTGCAGCGGGTCCAGTCGCTCCTGGTAGCCGATGACCAGATGCGTGTGCTTGACCTCCTGGCCCATGTAGCGAAGGACACGGATTCTGTGTTCCAGGCCGGGATCGCTGGTCACGATGCTGCCGGCATCGCCGTAGGCTCCCAGCACTTTCGACGGATAGAAGCTGAACGCCGCGGCGTCGCCCAGTGAGCCGGTGCGCCGCCCTTTGTAGACCGCCCCGTGTGCATGTGAGGCATCCTCCAGCACCTTGAGCCCGTGTCGATCGGCCACCTTCCTGAGCGGATCCATGTCAACCGGTTGACCGTACAGGTGCACCGGCAGGATGACTCTGGTGCGCGGCGTGATCCGGGCCTCCAGCGCGCCGACGTCGAGATTGCCGTATTTCGCGTCCACGTCGACGAACACAGGCGTCGCCCCCAGATAGCTGACGGCGAACGCCGTGGCCACGTATGTGTTGGCCTGCGTGATGACCTCATCGCCCGGGCCAACTCCCATCCCCGCCAAGGCGAGCTGTAACGCAGCCGTGCCGCTGCTGATCCCGATCGCGCTTGTGGTGCCGCAGTAGGCGGCGAACTGATGCTCGAATTCCTCCAGAACCGGACCGAGGGTGTACTTGCCGCTGGGCAGGACGCGATCGATGGCGGCGTGGATCTCGGCCCGAATCTGCGCGTACTGCCGGGTGAGGTCCTCAGCGGGAATCGGATCGGCAGGTGCACTCGGTGCGATCTTGGACATGAATCCTCCTGAGACCCTCAGCGGCGGAGGCGAACGCCGTGGAAGGTGATCCGATCGCTGATGATCTGAAGTGGCAAGCCGGCGGCGTTCACGCCCAGCCGGCTGAAGTTGCACTGAGGCGGATGGGGCGACGCCTTATGGGCACACAGCCGATGGTGCAGCCCTCCACAGTCCCCCGCTAGCGCTCCAGCGCCGTGAGCATGCATTGCTGCGCAGTGTGAAGGATCGAGCTGACCTCGCCTACGCCGGAGTAGTATCCGCGCACGTCCGTGCCCAGGTAGAACCCTTGAGGGAAGCCACCCGCAGCTCACCGTAGTAGAAGCCGGCATCGCCGCGCTTCTCGACATAGTACAGGTCCTGACCGCCCTCTATCGAAACCTCGCCGCCCGAAGATCCAAGGCTCTGGGCCTCACCTGCCAACCGATCGAGCGCATCCTCCTCGCTCTGCCACGGATCGATATACAGCTGCACTTGATTGGTGTCGTGGGTGTCACCGACCGTGACCTCCCACTCGTATCTGCACGACAGACTGTCGCCGTTGCTCTCAGAGGAGGAAACCGGCAGGGTGAGGCAGGCGCAATCCGAGGCCAGGAATGGGCTTGAATTTGCCACGGCTGGCGCCGGGTTGGCCGGGGGCTCAGCCCCCGCACCTGCTGGCTGCCCCGGAGGCTTCGTGGCTTGGGCGGGCGGCGCACCGCTGCCCTCCTTGTTGCATGCCAGGCCAGCCAGGACAAGCACAAGACTGCAGAGGAACAACGCCTGAGCGACAGGAGCGAGCTGCGTCTTGCGCATCGTGACCTCCCTGTTCCTAGTTTCGGCTCGAGATCCCACGGGCCGGGCATTGCACCGCGACGTGGATGAGACCAATCGCGGACACCTGCCCTCAACCGGAGGAGTCTCACAGCCCGGAGGCGGTCCTCCGCTGAGGGGATTCTCGCGCCAT
>JAPLGR010000388.1 GCA_026390045.1 Chloroflexota bacterium
GCTCGAATATGACGACGTATTCCTTCATTTGCTGCTCCTTAATTCAGGACCGTCATTATATCACCGTGCGCCCTGGACTCCCCAGGGTGCTAAAAGCCTGTGCGCTGCAAGTATCCCTTCGCAGCCCGGAGCTCTGATTCCTTCAATTCTGATGTGGTGGGATACCTATCCGCACAAAATGTCGTGGGACGGGGTTGAGGATCCAAAATCCATGCAGGAGCGCGGCGCCTGTATGGGGAAATCACCGATAGCGGGCTGCCGGAGTTGGGCGTAAGCATGGCGGCCACAACAAATGGAGAGGTATTGGATATGGGGTTTTGCAGCGCGTGTGGTAAGCAACTCGCCGATGAAGCCAGGTTCTGTCCTGGGTGCGGAGCGGCGGACACGGCGTAGCGCCGGCATCCAGCACCTCGTGAACCCTTTAAGACCCCCGCGCAACTAATGTGGTTGGGGAATTCGATCACAGGAGGACACTATGAGAGTACTGCTGGCAGTAACATTGCTTTTCGGCGCGCTGACCCCGGTCGTTTGGGCGGATGGATGCAATAGGCTAAGCCTCGATGTACAACCCGTACACTCCATCATTTCCTCAAATGACCCAGGGGAGCTGAGAATCAGCCTGGTGAACAATTCGCAGCGTCCGGTCTGGGTGGACAGGAGGCTTGTCCTGGGGTATCACATCTACATTTTCGTTGTTGATAGAAACGGCCATCCGATCAGGTTAGGATATCCGTCATTTACGCTTGTTCTGCCCAAAAAGGGAGATTTCAAACGTGTGCAACCAGGCGAGAGGATCGAGAAATCTCTGAAGGTAACCATGGACATGCTTCCCGGCTTCGCACAGAAATCTGGTGTCTGGACATTCGCAGTCAAGGTCATTATCTTTGACACAGGGTCCCAATTCGGCATTCAGGGATGGACAGGCACTCTGAAGTCATACGTAAAGCTGACCGCTCACGGGGTCGGCTGAGGTCCTGCCTTCCGCCCTTCCGCCTTATTCACCTGATCCTCCAGCGCCTTCGCCGCGTCGAGGATATCTTTCGGAGGGGTGGGGGTTAGCGCGCGAACCTTGGCTATGAGCTCGAGGGGCTCGTCCTTCTTGCCCTGATCGGTGAGAAATGACGCCAGGGCGAGCATCGCGGCGGGGTTCTTGGGCTGCTTTTCGACGAGCTTGCGATAGGATTTTTCCGCGTTGGCCTTGTCATTGCCCGCCTCGAATGTGGCGCCGAGCGCGAGCCAGGCGTCAGCCCACTCAGGGGCGAGCTTGATCGCCTCGCCAATCGCATCCACGGAAGCCTGGATGTTCTTCCTGCTCTTTTCGACCTTCGCGAGCAGCAGCCGCGCAGCCGGGCTATCAGGAGCAAGGGTGGTGACTTTCTTCGCGTAAGTGTAAGCCTTGTCCAGCGTCTTTTCGTCGGCCAGGTAATGATCGGCCAGCGCGATGACGGGCCGGGTGTCGCTCGGGGACTCCTCGACCGCCTTGAGCAGCTCCGCCTCGGCCTCGGAGTTCTTCTTGAGGCCCACCAAAGCCAGCGCGCGGTTCACTCTCAGACCGGGCAGCTTCGGGTCCAGCTTGGCGCATTCGTCGAATACCTTGATCGCTTCGTCGAACTTGCCCGTGCCACTAAGCGCGGCGCCCATCATCATCCTGGCCTGAGGATCATCGGGAAGCAGTTTGATCAGGGCCTTGGAGCTTTCCAGGGCACTGTCCGGCCTGCCGAGGGCGATCGCGGTATATAGCTTGGCCTGGAGTTGGAACGCGGTGTCCGCGCCCGGCCCACGCTTGGCGGTCGCGGCGCGGGGCGAGTAAAGCAGCGCTGTGTTCAGCCCCTTGTCACCGGCGTAACGGGCGATATCCGTGGACATGGCGCACCTGCCGAAGACCTGCTTCTGATCGCCGCTCGTGATGATGAGCTTGTTGAGATACATGCCGACCAGCGTCGAGCCGTGAGAGATGATCGAGCCGTTTGGCACGGGCTTGTCCGGCGTGATGTCTATAAGAAAGAGCCATTTATACTTGTCGATGTCGGTCACGAAGGCCTTGGCGGCGTTCCAGGAACTCGGCTGCAGCGCATAGCCTGCCTTGGTCTGCTCGCGGGCGATGCCGCAGATCTGGGTGGGCCATCGGTTGCCTATGGGTTCACCGCTCATCAGCTCGCCCAGGGTGCAGTAGGCGGCTTTCGATTTGACAAACTCGTCCCACTGCGCCAGAGGCGCCGCCGGCAGGCCCTTGGTAGGAAGCTTGATCAGCGCGATATTGAGGTCCTTGTTACTCGCCTTGACTTCGCACTGCCAGGCCTGGCCCGTGTGAGCGCTGATGAACACGGGGTTGCGCACGGTCTGATACGAAGTCGGCCCCATCTTCTCATTGACCGCGGCCCAACTCGTGATCGCATAGCTTCCATCGCCGATAACGACGCACGAGCTGAACCAACTGGCCTGGTCGCCGAACGAACGTATCACCCCCAGGCAGTCCTGAAACGGCGTCTCGGCCTGAGCCGATCCACAGATGAGCATTAAGGCAAACAAGTATACAAGCGTTCGCAATTCGGGCCTCCGTGTTGTGCTGACATATGTGTAAGACGAGTATACCCCAAGACTATCACCGGCCCACGGGCAAGTCAAGAAGGGAAGTCGGGGAGTCCGGGGGTCCGGAAGTCCGGAAGTCCGGAAGTCGGAAGGGAAGGGACTCGGCCCCCGAGGGGCCGGCTTCGGCTGCATGCAACCGAAGCAACTAAGGGAAGGCCCCAAAGGGCCTGGATATGAGCCCTGCCTTTCAGAGGTGAATAAATGCCACGTTATTATTATACGGCGAGGTTGACGAGCGGGGGGAGCGCGAGCGGCAGTGAAGATGCCGCGAGCCTGCCGGCGCTGTCATCC
>JAPLGR010000035.1 GCA_026390045.1 Chloroflexota bacterium
CTGGCGGCGGCGGCGACCAGGCGGCGAGGTACGTCATCCTCCTCATCGGCGATGGCATGGGTTCAGCGCACAAGACTGCGGCGCGCCTTTACTCCGTTGGCCGCGGCGGCGAGCTGGCAATGGACAGATTGCCGGTGACCGGCATGGCCCGCACGTGGTCGACGGAGGGGGTCGTCACAGATTCGGCGGCAGCCGGAACGGCCCTTGCGACCGGGGTGAAGACTTACAACAAGGCTATCGCCGTCGACCCCGATGGGAAACCGGTGCCGACGATCCTCGAAAAGGCCCAGGGCGCGGGGAAGTCGGTGGGACTGGTGACGAACGTCTCGTTGTCGGACGCCACGCCCGCCTCCTTTGCGGCTCACAACGCGGAGCGCGGTGATTACCTGGATATCATGTTGGACATGTTCAGTCATAACGTCGACGTGCTGCTCGGAGGGGGAGAAGACTACTTTCTGCCGGTTGGGACGGCCGGTTGTTACCCCGATGACGGCGACCGTACCGATAATCGCAATCTCATTGAAGAGGCGGTCGGCAAGGGTTACCGGCACGTGTGCGACGAAGCAGGCTTGAAAGACATCGATCCAGGGACGACGGACAAGCTGCTGGGGACGTTCGCCGACTACAACATGCCCCGTCCCTATACGCCTAGCCTGGCCGAGATGACGGAGAAGGCAATTGCGATCCTGGACAAGAACTCACGCGGCTTCTTTCTGATGGTGGAGGGCGGGCAGATCGATCAGGCGGCCCACGCCAACGACGCGCCAAACACTCTCGATGACGTAGCGACCTTCGACAAAGCCGTTGAAGTAGCCCTTGCCTTCCAGGCCGAGCATCCAGATACGCTCGTCATTGTGACTGCCGACCATGCGACCGGCGGTCTGGCCATCGAAGAATCACCTCAGGACGGCCCTTGTCCTGACCCAAAGCAGGACGACCCAAGGGAGTGCAAGACTGCTCTCTACGAAGACGGGCCGTTCGCGGAGAGCGGCGGCGCCAGCTTCTGGATAGACTGGACCACCTCGTACCCGTACCACACTGGGGATGACGCGCCTGTGATGGCGATTGGCCCCGGCGCCGCTTCCTTGGTCGGTGACTACGAGAACACCCACATCAATGAGGTGATGTGCGAGGCCTTGGACTTGCCGGAGTAGCGTCCTTCTCGCGCTGCCAAGCGCCAACATCTGCTCTCTAGGCAGGTGCCTCGCAATCTCGCTCCGCCAGGTACGGATGGAATACTAGCACCCCACAATCGGCGAAGTGGAGACCCGGCAGACCCACTTGGCGTTTTCGCCTTGCGCTGGTCATCCCCTCGGGCCCCACTAGGTAAGAATCCCAGTCGAATGCAGGGTCACGAATCACTGGACTCGGTGCCTCTGCCACTAGTCGAACCTGCGACACGCGGTCTACAATTTTAGCAAAGTGTTCTCGAATTCTACGAGCGGCGCCGATGAGCGCTGACCGTTATGGACCTACCTGCTTCAGGTCCCGGACGAGCCGCCGATGCTCTGTGATGAACCAATGGCACGAGACGATCGCGTTGCATGTCCGCCGCCGCGAAGGCGCTGGTTGTCCTGGCTTCTGCTAGTGGCTGTCGTGGCTGGCGGACTGCCCTTCGCCGGGAGGGCGACGCCCTCAGCAGCCCAGAAGGACGACGAGTGGGCCGTGTTCAGCTTGGAGGAGTTCGGTTCCCTTGGCCTCGTCGTCTCCACGTTCGGCGAGGTCAAGGACATCGTGATTTGCGGGTTGATCGGCGGGGGCCTCTGCCAAG
>JAPLGR010000227.1 GCA_026390045.1 Chloroflexota bacterium
GGTGCTCGTAGCGCTCGGTGAGCACCTGGTAGAGGTCCTGAGCACCTTGCGGTGAGATGGGTTGCAGCCCAAAGTCGTCGAGGACAAGCAGGTCCACCGCCAACACCTTGGCAAGCATTCGCGCATGAGAGCCGTTGGCGCGCGCCGCATGCAAGTCGGTCAGGAAGCGCTGGGTGGGTCGGGAGAGCACGCGGAAGTCGCGCTTGAGAGCCTCGCAGGCGATGGCGTTGCCCAGATGGCTCTTGCCCACGCCAGTGGGGCCGCAGATCAAGATGTTCTCGTGGCGAGGGATGAAAGCGCAGGTGGCCAGTTCCTGGATTAGGGTGCGGTTGATCCCAGGGGCGGCGGAGAAGTCAAAGTGGGCCAGACTCTTCTGGCTGTCACACCCGGATTGGGCAAGGTGCACTGCCAAGCGGGTCTGGCTGCGGCGCTCCAACTCGTCGTCGAGGAGGAGGGCCAAGAATTCAACGGGCGTCAGTTGTCGCTCCGTGGCCTGCGCGGCCCGGACATCGAGGGTCAGCAACATGCCCGACAGTCTGAGCTGGCGTAGCTTGGGAAGAAGAGGGTGGTTGATCATCCCTGCCTCCCGTCGATTGCAGCAAAGAAGTCAGCCGCAGGGCGCGCAAAGGCGAAGGCGCGCGGGGCGAAGCTGGGCACGGCCTCGGGCAACGGTTCCTGGTCCAATGCCGCGTTGAGGATCTGTTTGATCCGCCGGTAGCGGACATCGCCGAAGTGCAAGGCCCGGACACAGGCAGCTTCAAGACGGCGGGGGCCAACGCTGTCCTCGAGGCGAAGGATGGCCTGCACAGCGCGCAGGCGGTCGAGCGGCCGTTCGGCCAGCAGGGTCTCGGTCACCTGGCTCGTCGCCGGTCCCACCTTGGAAGCCATCGCGCGGCAGCGCTCAGGCGTCCGTTCCAGGTAGGCGGCCTTGGATGCGGGGTAGTGCTCCAGGCGGGTGTGCCACTGACCGGGATCCAGGCTGCGCTCGTGGCTGGCCACGAGCTCCTGGCCTGCAAAAAGCTGGATTATCCGCTCCCCGACGTGGGCGTCCAGCACCTGGCCGACATGGCGGTAGGGGACGGAGTAAAAGCTGCCGGCGATCACCACGTGACAGTCGGGGTGCACTTTCGCCGGCCGGATCTCACACAGGGTGAAGGCCTCTGCAGGCAGAGGCAGGAGGGCCGCTTGCTCGTGCTCGAGAAACAGCCGCAGCGGCGGCTGATGGGCTGAAAGCCCTAGCCCTTTCAGGGTGTCCCGTGCTCCCGCGTTCCAGCCGTCTCGCGCACCCAGATCCTCAGATGCTGGTTCGCAACCACGATGTTCGCGAAGTCTTGGCCTGCGATGAAGTTGCGTTGGAGATAGTGCACCCCATTCTCGACTTTGCCCTTGTGGCGGGCAGTGTAGGGTTTGGTCGGGCTGATCACGAAGCCGTAGTGCTGGGCCATGCGGCGGTAGGCTTCGCCCAGGACCGGGTCGTACACCAGCGCCTCCGCCACGGCAGCTTTCAGGTTGTCCGGCACGATCCGCCGCGGCACTCCTCCCCAGCTTTCAAAGGCCCGACGGTGCAATCCGATCCAGGTCGGCACCTTCTGGTCGAAGACCAGCTCGGCGTACTGGTGGCGGCTGTAGCTCAGGGTGGCGACAAACGCGAAGGCGGGACGCAGGCGGTCTTTCGCCGGGTCGTAGAGAAGCCCCACCGGGCCAAAGTCGACCTGCGCTTCCTCGCCCGGTGCCGTTTGGACGCGCACCACCACCCTGGGCTCAGGCGGCCGCAGGCGGTGTACGTAGCGGCGCACGGAGGAGTAGCTTCCCGTGAAAGCCATGATCGTCCCGCAGTCGCTGGTAGATCGCCATCATTTCCACCCGCTGCTCGAGGAGCCGCTCCACGACGTCGGCATAGGGCTCAACGCTCGAGGCGCGCCGCGGCGGATGGGAGGGCTCACCCAAGCAAGCCCGGATGGCTTCGTCGTCTGGCATCGGCGACCCTGGTTGCAGATAACCTTGCGCCTCCGCCAAGTCATGGTACCGGTGGACGGTGATGCGTGAGATCCTCAAATCCCCGGAGATGCGGCGTTCGCTCTCGCCGGCACGCAGGCGGTGTATCAGGTCGCGTGGGTAGTTCATGTGTAGATGTTCCACCCTTTCCTCCTCCAAGCCGGGTTGGCCGGAGGAGTCTAGCCGCCCGCCTGTCGGGCCGGTTGGTACACATCGGGCGGCGATGGGTGGTCTACACCGGGCGATCACGGGTGGTATACATCGGGCGATCACGCCCGGTATACATCCGGCGACTATGCCTGGTCTAGTTTAGGGCGGTCAATGACACAGAGGCGAAGTTCCGTGGCTGGATCCTCAAGGGAGCGCCTGGCCTGGCGGCGCAGGATGCGCAAGACGGACTCTCGCTCGATCTGAGCAAGACTCTCGAACTGGCCGCCCAGGATATCGGCCATCTCGCTGGCGTCCATGGCGTGCTTGCTTGTGGAGACACGTTGGAGCTGATCAGCCATTGGCGGTGTCGAGTGGACTCCAGATAGGAGTAGCGCCCGGATGGGCTGCC
>JAPLGR010000636.1 GCA_026390045.1 Chloroflexota bacterium
TCAGCAACTTCTTGTCCTTCGCGCCGAGCTCCGACAGCAGTAGCTCAGCATTGGCCGGCACGACGAAAGTGTCATTGCGGCTGTGGATGATGAGCGTCGGGACCGTGACGAGCGGAAGCGTTGCCCTCGCATGCGTGGTTAGATCCTGCACCTCGGCTGCGGCGCGCGTCGAGTAGGCAGAATACGCCACGCGCTCCGCGTTCACCGAAGGGTCGTACCAGTCCGGCGGTCCCTTCTGGACGCGGGGGACGATCAGGCTGAGAGGCTTGAGCCAAGGGCGAATGGGCGACTGGAGCAGCGTGATGGGCGTCGACATCAGCACCAGTCCGGCGGGCGGCTGATCGGCGGCGAGGAGAACTGAGAGAAGCCCGCCCATCGACATGCCCATTAGCACGATCCGGTCGCACATCCCGCGCAGCAGATGCAGGCCATCCTCCGCGGATGCGAGCCAGTCCAGCCAGCGCGTGCGCGCCAGGTCCTCCAGCGAAGTCCCGTGGCCGGCGAGCCTCGGGCCGAGTGCCGTGTAACCGTTGTTCGCCAGGTGCGCCCCAAGGCGGACCATCTCGTGTGGCGCGGCGGTGAATCCATGCAGGAGCAGGCAGCCCGTGCGCCCGCGGGGGAAGAGGAACGGCTCGGCGCCTTGCATGAGATCGCTCATGTCCTACGGCCGCTCACCCGGCGGACGAAGGCCGCGGTTGCCTTGAACACCCGGGCGCGTTCCGCATCGCGAGTTACCACGTGGCCGCTGTCATCCAGGCACAGCATCTGCTTGTCGCTTGAGCCGACGCGGTCGTGAATCAGCTCCGCGTCCTGCCAGGGGACGGAGCCGTCCTGCCGCGATTGGACGATCAGGACCGGGCATCGGATCTGCGGCAGCGCCCGCTGGGCCTCGAGCAGCAGGTCGTACAGCTCCGCCGCGCCGCGCACGGAGTGTTGCGGGTACTCCAGATGGGAGGCCTCCGCCTGCTTGTCGTGCCAGTCGCCCGGTCCCTTGGGGTTGAATCGCCAGAACAGGCTCAGCAGCGGAGCTACGGCGTGCAATAGGCGCATGCGGGGGTCCGGCGGGTTGTAAGGTGTGGACATCAGGACTGCGCCAGATACCTCAAACCGCGCCGCGGCCAGGATGGTCAGGATGCCGCCCATCGAAAGCCCGATCGGGATGATCCGATCGCTGGTCCCGCGCAGCAGGTCGTAACCATCTACGACCGAGGCCATCCAGTCTCGCCAGCGGGCTCGATGCAAGACCTCCTGCGACGTGGCATGGGCGAACAGCCGCGGCGCGAGGACGCTGAAGCCCTGCTTGGCCAGGTACTGGCCCAGCTCACGCATTTCGAATGGGGTCCCGGTGAAGCCGTGGATCAGCAGGCAGCCGGTTCTGTTGCCAGGGAAGAAGAACGGTTCGGCTCCCGACATGATGCGTTTCATGCGACACCTCGCAGTTCTCTCGGCGCGCTGGACAGGCACTCGCAGCCCTGCGGCGTGACCACGACGTTGTCCTCAATGCGCACGCCGCCGCGGCCCGGCAGGTAGATCCCCGGCTCAACGGTGAAGGTCATCCCGGGGACAAGCGTTTCGGCGTTGTCGCCACGAATGTAGGGCGGCTCATGCGCCTCCATCCCGATACCATGGCCGGTGCGGTGCGTGAAGAACTCGCCGTAGCCGGCGGCTTCGATCACCTGTCGCGCGGCACGATCAACCTCGGCGCACGCGACGCCGGGACGAACCGCGGCGCGTCCGGCCCGGGTGGCCTCGAGACCGATCGCGTGGACTCGAGCCAGCTCCGGATCGACCGGTTCGAAGGCCAGCGTGCGCGTCAGATCGGAGATGTAGCCCTCGACCGTCGCGCCCCAGTCGATGACCAGCATGTCTCCGGCCTGCAGCCGGCGATCGGTTGGCACGGCGTGTGGCAGGGCGCTGTTGGGGCCGGAGGCGACGATGGGCGGGAAGGGCAGCTCAGAGTCGGAGCCGGCGCGCAGCAGCTGGACCGTCAGCTCCGAAGCCGCCTCGCGCTCGGTCATCCCGGGATTGAGCAAGGGAATGGTGGCTTGCAGGGCGGCCTCCGCGGCGCACACGGCGTGGCGCATGCTGTTGACCTCGGCTTCGTCCTTGGCCACGCGCACTGCAGTGATGACCTCCTCGGCCGAGAGGAACTGCGTTCCAGGCGCGGCAGCTTCCAGCAGGCGCAGCTCGAAGACCCGCATGCGCAGCGGTTCGACGCCCACGCGTCGGCCGGGCAGCCCCAGCTGGCTGGCGGCCGCCTCGAACGTCGCGGCGCGTGCGGCAGGATCTTCGGCGTAGGTGAACAGCGTCGGCTTGAGTGGACTTGCCTCGCCCTTGGTGCGCTCGAACTCGGGCAGGATCAGTGCCGGTCGTCCCTCGGGCGGAACAACGAAGATCACTGGCCGCTCCATCAGATGGAAGGACAGGCCGGAGGCGTAGGCCATCGTCGGGCCTGGATTCAAGACCAGCGCGTCCAGCGAGGCGCGCTGGAGCGCTTCCTGCATGCGGCTCAGACGGCGTTCAAGCATCGGACCTCCGGGGTGGGCGGATTATATCCCGCGGCGCGCGGGAACAAAGTGGACGGCCTGAGCCGCCCATCAGGCCCGGGAAGAAGGGCGCTGCTTGACGCTGCCCTGCGGGTCGATTACAATGCCCTTCCCAAGCGGGGGCCTGTAGCGCAGTTGGGAGCGCGCTTCAATCGCAC
>JAPLGR010000410.1 GCA_026390045.1 Chloroflexota bacterium
GCGCGCCGCAAGCCGGATTCCGAGACACGAGGAACCGGCGCGAGCAAGCCGGCAGGGCGGCCGGTGCCCGTTCGACGTAATAACCATTATCGAGCGTGAGACGCGCCTGTCTCAATGAGCACGGCGTACTACTGGGCCGGCCCGAGCCACCCCCTACCCGTGTCGTGCGGCCCCAGGGCCGCCAGCATGGGTGGTGGGCGCGAGCGACATGGGGGCCCCACGGCGTGTTGCCCGGGCACGGGCGCCAGCCTATACTCCCCCCGACAGTCCCCTCAATCGCCGCGATGGCGAGCCCGGGGCGGCCGGCCGGACTGGCCCGCAAACCGGTCCTTTCCGCCAAGGAGGAGGTCCCATGTCCCCCACTCGCCGAAGATGGACGATCGCGCTAGGCCTGCTGGTCATCCTGGCAATTGTGCTGGGCTGCTCAGCCCCGAGCCGGATCCTGGGTGAGTCGCCATTGGCCACCCTGGTAGAGGGATTGCCCGGTGACGAGGAATCGCAGCCGGGCTCTGAGCCGACGCCCGGGGGCGAAGAATTGCAGCCCGGCGGCGAGCCGACGCCTGGTGAGACGGCCGCGCCGGAGCCCCTGGTCGTCACGCACCAAGGCAGCAGCTTCAACGTGTACTCACTGGATGGAACGCTGGTCGAGACCCGCTCGGCGGATGGCCTGGACTACGCGCGCCCCAACACCGCCCAGGTTGTTGGCGAGTCGATCTACTACGTCGACAGCGGCGGACAGGGACTGGGTGGCGTGGTCCGCCGCGTCACCTCATCCGGCGTCGAAACGCTCGATTTCACGGCTGTGGAGGACACGGATACATTGACCTTCGCGATCTCGGAGGACGAAACCCGAATCGCCTGGACGCAGGCGTTCTTCGGACAAGCGTCCCGTTTCAGCAAACTGTGGATCGCAGGCATTGACGGCAGCAACCCTCAAGTCATCGTCGAGACTGGTCCGCCTTATGACCTGCCGGAATACTATGCGCTGGAGGCTGTGCGCTGGGTGGGCGAGGATCTGATCTACGCCTACCAGGTGACCGGCATTGGAGGCTACATCCTGTTCTTCGGCTGGTCGAGCTTCTACCGCTACAGCCCCGCCGATGGCAGTTCGGTGCCGCTGGTCCCGGCCAGCGAAGAGAGTGCAGGACCCTGTTGGTATGCCGTGTCCCCCGATGGGCAGTATGCCGTCGGTGGATGTGGAGAAGGCGGGATGCGCGAGCGCGAGCTCAGTAGCGGCACCGATACGTCCTTCCCGGTTCTGCCGGACCAAGGGCAGCAGGGCGGCGCTGCCTACTCGCCTTCCGGTGAGCGGCTCGCCTACGCCATCGCGCGCGGCAACTACGAGGACGAGAGCGGCCAAGTACTCGTGCGCCTGAGCCGGGGCAAGGATCCGACCGTTCTCTCCACTCAGACGCCTGGCTACTTCGAGCGAATCCTGTGGGCGGATGAGGAACGAATGGTCGTCGGCTACGCTGAAGGGGAAAGCAATGCCGTCGACCTGCTGACCATTGATGGGACACGCACGCCAATCGGCGACGGCCGCCTGATCGGCCTGATGCAGCCTGCGCCCACGGCGGCTGCCGCTGGCCTGCCCGATCAGGTGAACCGTGGGCAGCTGAAGATCGTGCGTCTGACCGCCAATGGAGACATCGCAGGCCCGGGGATCAAGATTGTGGTTCGCAATCCTGGGTCGGAGGACATCACCACAACCATCCCGTGTGGCTTTGTGTTCGAGCCGGACGACGCCAGCGATCAGCGCCTGATGCTCGTGCAGCCGGTGACCGCTGTTGTCCCGGCAGGCGGCGAAGTGACGCTGACCGCCTACGTGGTCTGCATTGATTCGGGCAATGCAGCGCCGGACGATGGAGCCACATACACGCTGGGGACGATGCAGAGCGGCGATTTGCTCAAACTGGCGCAGTGCGCCTGTGGTGAGGATCTGGCCGGCAGCGCCGACCCGCTCGGGGGCATGGGAGTGATGATTGCCGGCTGGATGATCCGCGAGGGGGCGTCATTTGCCGATGTGCAGGCCCAGGGGGGAGAAGGGGCGAGCAGCGAGACGTTTGGGGGGACCATGAGTGGGTTGCTCGATATGTTCGCCGAATCATCGGAGAGCTGGTTCGACCGCTGCAACATCCCAAGCCCTTGAACGCAGGTGGATGGGACCGGGTCTCTCTCCAACTACCGGTCAATGCACGCAACGTGACCCAGACTGCGGGGAAAGTTGTCGCCTAAACCATATCTTGGCTGGGCCGCAAACCATAATGTGGCCGCCAGACGGCGAACTCCCGCACACAACTAGCTCCCCGGCACCCCGTTGAGGGTCGCATGTAGAGCGCAATGCGGCCGAAAGCGCGGGGTTATGGCCATAGCGTGGCCGAGAGTGCAGCCAGTCGGAGGCGCAGCTTGAGAACTCAGCCCTACTAAGATCTAGGGGACGGTCACGCCGCAGCATTCGGCATGCGTTGTGACCATACACCCCACTTCACACGTCCGAACCTCCCCCTTGCCGCCTCCAGGAACGGACCTATAGTTCCACGGTAGCTTGTTTGAAGAGATACCCCATATCCCCCTGACGGCCCAACCGGGAGGTGAGTAGCCATGACCACCCGTCGGATCGCCCTCGCCGCTCTTCTTCTTTCCCTGGCAACGCTCTTCTGCACGCTCAAACCCTCGGGGGCGCCCGGCGGCTCATCCGGCCCGATCAGCGACGATGAGCGAATCGCCACACTGGATGCGATCAGCGAGGTGGCGCAAGCCTCCACCCTGCCCGACGGGGAGATGGACCGGGCCGCCCTGCTGACGTACTTCGAATCGAACCCGCAGTTCGAGCTCTCGGGCGAGGCGGACGATGGATCCGTCTGGGCGCGGTTCACCGACGGCCGCCTGGTTATCATCCCGCCCCCCATCCCGAAGTTATCTGAAGGGGAAGCGACGCTGCCGCCGTCGTCCGACTTGACTTCGCCTGGCGTCTCCTATGCACCGCCAGCAGTCCCTGTGACAGCCGCTCCCGATAGCCCACAGGAAGGAAAGGCCGTTGCTGTGGCGCGGCAACAAGAAGGACGCAAGGACAACCTGCCCGCCAGCGACAAGGCTGTCGTCATGAGCGCACTGGGGGCCTATTTCGGGAATGCGCCCTCCGTTGTGAGCAAGTGGCTCACCGACAATGGCTATCCATCGCAGCCCGCCCCTGCGACGGTGGAGAGTCTCAAGGCGGTGCAGGACGTGGGGGTGTTCTACTTCTACACACACGGCGGCAGTGGTTGCCTCGGCACATTCGAGGCTTGTAAGGCGAAGTACACGCCAGCGGCCCCTGGTGCACCAACGGCCGCAACTCCCCAAGTTGCCTATACGTATGCGCTGTGGACCTCGACCCCGGTCAGCAAGGCGAACGACGCGACCTTCAAGGCGGACCTGGACGGAAAGTTCCTGGCGTACTCGTATGCCGACAGCTTTGACGTGAAGGACAAAGAAGACCTTCAGTGGCGCTATGCAATCACGGACACGTTTGTTGTCAAGTACATGCTGTTCAGCCAGGACAGCCTGGTGTTCATCAACGCGTGTTCGTCCATGAGGCACGACCTACACGACGCATCTTGAGGTTCTTCACCTCCGCGACTCCTTTTCCATCCTCCGCCCATCGATCGAGTCCGTATTCGCACATGAAGACAAGTCCCAACTCGAGATCTGGGGCATTTTCGGGGACAGGCAGGGCGATGTGACCGTGACTATTGGCGGCACCGAGGTGGCCATCGAGACGTGGGAGAACTTCAAGATCATCGTCACCCTGCCGGCGGCCGACAAGCCGGGCGGCTCGGGGAATGTCGTCGTCAAGGTCAGGAAACACGAGAGCAACGCCGTGCCCCTGACACTCTGGCGCGTCAAGTTCACCTACACGGAAGGCCCCGTCGAGCCGGTCGGCGCCATGGAGAATCTCTATCTGGACCTCTACTGGCGGGCGGATGTGCACCGCTGGCGCTCGGGCCCCGACGGCGAGGTGCACGACCAAGATCCCATCAAGCTCGTGCCGGCGGATGCCTCCTCAGGAAGCTGGGACTGCGACTGGCACGGGTCCTACGGGGCATTCACGTTCACCACGGAGGTCGGCCAGGGAGAACTGCCATTCACCCGAGAGAAGGGACCCATCGGCTTCACCTCGGAGGCGAAGATCGACGCGAAGGAGCACACGATCTCGCACCTGGAGTTCGTGATGAACCTTGACAAGGAGAATACGTGCGTCGTGAGGACCGCGGGGGGCGGAGTTAGCGGAACGCAGGGGTACGGATTCCTCTTCCTTCCGTCCTTGCTGGATGAGATCATCCCAGATATGCCGGTGACCGGGCCGTTGACGCTGGACAAAAGCTGGACGCTGACTGCGGGTAATCGAGCTCTGATCCAGGATGGCCAATGGCCATATCTCAAGTGGGAGGACACCAAGCCGCAGGAGGACACCGAGCCGAAGTACGCGCCGGATCCGAAGGAGACGGAGGCGTAGCGTTCGGCGAGGGACATCGCCGGGCATTCAACCCACACACGAGAGGAGGGCCTCGAAAGGCGCCCTTAGTGGAGGAGAGTGCTCCCTCCCGCCTCAGACGGAGGGCTGTCTAAGAAGGTCGCGGGCGGCCCCGCGGGTCACCAGAACGTGTCGCTCAGGCGACAGCTTGGCCGGGCCGTCGAGCATGACTTGGCCGAGAGTGCAGCAAAGCATAATGTGGCCGTGAGTGGAATGAAGCATAGCTTGGCCGGAACGGCCAAGTTGTGCTTTGAGTCACAGAAGTCCCCCCGCACTCTGCTCATCTTGGCCTTCTGCTTTCACCTGCCCCCTCCTTTCTCTCTGGTCCTTCATCCTCCCTTCACCACTTCTTTACGGCCTCCGGGTAACGTTGGGTTGACCTTGATCAAGGTCCTTGGGAGGTAGTGAATGAACAAGGTGCTGAAGATTCTGGGGATCGTTGTCCTGGCACTGGTCGTTGTGGGTGCGCTGCTGGGCGGAGGATTCCTGATGGGAAGGGCGGTCACATCCTGGCAAGTCGCCGAATCCCCTCAGGCCGCGGGCGCATACGGCCCCGGCATGATGCAGGGTTGGGATGATGATCAGACGCCGAACAACCGGCCGGGCATGATGGACCGGGGTGGCTCACAGTCGGGGTCCGACGGCGGGCGCGAGTTCGGTGGAATGCCAGAAAGATTTGGGCGCGGCTCCGCCGAGGCCGACGTCGAACCTCTGACGATGGAGGCGACGACCGAGGTGGTCCAGACGTTCCTCGACGAGCTGGGCAAGGAGAACCTGGCGCTGGGTGAGATCATGATCTTCGACAATCATGCCTACGCCGTGATCGAGGACACCACGACCGGCCAGGGAGCCTTCGAAGTGCTTGTCGATCCGGCTCGCCAGGTCGTGCACCTCGAGTACGGTCCGTCGATGATGTGGAACACGGTCTACTGCATGCACGGCACCGACCCGATCCCCGGTTCGGCTCGGATGGGCGGTCGGATGACCCAGGCACCTGCGCCCTGGGCAGGTGTGGGCGGCTTGGACGGTGACGGCCCCACGACGATCACGACCGACTCCACGCCGCTGACCGAAGCCGAAGCGCGCGACAAGGCGGCCGCGTATCTCGAGGAGGCCTATCCGGGTCAGATGCTCGCCGCTACAGCCGAATCGTTCCCCGGCTACTTCACTTTTGACGTCGAGAGCGACGGCACACCCGTCAGCATGCTCAGCGTCACCGCCTACACCGGCCAGGTCTGGTATCACACCTGGCACGGGACTTTTGTTGAGATGAGCGAGTGAGCTCTCCCTCACGAGAGCAACCGCCTCCCGGAAGGGAGGCGGTTTGCCTTCTTTATGCGGGTTGGGCCTCTGGCGGCGCCCTCGGCTCCGCCTCGACTGCCGCCTGCGGCTGACGGTCCCGCGGCCGCAGCGGGCCTTGACTCCCACAGTGTGCAGCGCGATGCTTGTTGCAACGAATTGCAGCAGCAAGGAGTCGCATATGTCGTGTGGCGAGCGTCTGATGGGCGAGCTGCGTGCCGCCGGACACCGCGTGACCCCGCAGCGGCTGGTCATCCTTGAGTCGGTTGCCCATGCCCGCGATCACGCCTCGGCTCAGCAGGTTTTCTCGGAGGCGCGCCGCCGCCTGCCGGGCCTCGATCCGGCAACGGTCTACCGGACTCTACAGACGCTGCACGCCGCCGGCCTGGTGGACCTGTACACCGATGGAGGTCAGACGCTGCGATTCTCGCTTCGCGATCCTGAGCACCCACACGCTCACCTGGTGTGCCACTCGTGCGGACGCGAGATGGAGC
>JAPLGR010000289.1 GCA_026390045.1 Chloroflexota bacterium
ACCCACAAGCGATCCGCCTGATCGTTCAACACCCGGAGGGTCCAGGGGTTGATCCCGGCCCGAACGGCGATTTCGAGGGTGGTCTCGCCGGTGGACGGCGAGAGGAGCTCCGCCAGGGGCAAGGCCATCGCGCTGGTGGAGCCCTCGGGAACGATGACCGGCTCGCCCACATACAGGCGGCCCGGGTTCGTGACGCGGTTGAGGCGAACGATCGTGTCCTGGGCGACTCCGTTGCGCAGGCTGAGGCTGGCGAGTGTCTCGCCGAACTCGATCGGCCGCGTGGCGAGCACGCCCGAGACGCCCTCGAAGCCGGGAATGACCAACTCGGCCCCCGGATAGACGAGCGAGGCGTCGGCGATACTGTTCAGCTCGACCAGGGCATCGACCGTGGTGCCGAACATGGCGGCGATTCCGGTGAGCGTGTCGCCGGGCTGGACGATGTAGACCGGGCCCGAGACCTGGGCCTGGGCCGGACTAACCGGCAGGCACAATAGCACCAACAGCAGCAGGCTAACCAGACGTCTCATCCACCCACTCCAACACGTCTCCCACGGCCAATCGGCCGAGCATCGAGGCCGTTCCTTCCAGCACGTACCGTGCCGGCGAAGCTGGGATGTAAGCTCGCCAGGGAAGCGCCAGGCGGCAGTCCACGACCCGGGCCTCCGAGTCCAGCCAGGCGACACCGATCGGGAAGAAGACGGCCCACATGTGGATCGAAGTGCCGACTCGGCTCTCGCCTGCCTCAACCAGCAGCAGTCCCTCGTTCTCGGGCAAATGGCGGCGAAAGGTCAGCCCCCGGAGCTTGCAGGCAAAGGATTCGCACCACCGCGCCCGGATGACGGGGCTGCCACCCTTCGAGCGGTTGCGCACCTGCACCCAACGAATCACCAAGCCTCCCAGCACGAAAACGGGGCGACCGCAGCCGCCCCGCCGATTGCCTGCATCGTCTGGCTCACTCCGACAGGCCGAGGATCTTCTCGACGCTCTCCAGCAATTCCTGCGGCCCGAACGGCTTGGTGATGTAGTCGTCCACCTTGGCAATGTGCAGGCCCAGGACCTTGTCAATCGACTGGGCCTTGGCGGTCACGACGACCACCGGGATCTCGCGCAACGCGGGATCGGCCTTGACCTGCTGGTAGACCTCCCACCCGTCCATGTCTGGCATCATCAGGTCCAACAGGATCAGGTCGGGTCGCAACCGGCGGACGGTCTCCAGGCCCTCGATGCCTCCGTTCGCCCCGATGACGTTGAACCCCTTGCGGCCGAGGATCAGCCGGACGAGGTCGATCATCTCGGGTTCGTCTTCGATGCAGACGACGCGCTTCTGATCAGAAGGCATGGAGTCCCTCAGCCAAATCCCCCCGGGCAGGGTAAGTCTACACCAAGCGCAAGCCGGCGCGCAACAAGCCGCAGGTCCCAGTCAGGAGCGGGCCTGCGCATCCGACGCGCGCGAGAAACAGGGACATGGGACGGGACCGGGGTCCCCGCAGGCAGAAAGCAGGCGTCAGGCGCTGCCCAGAGGCTTCTCGAAATCGAGCCAGCGCTCGACCATGTCGGCCAGCTCAGCCTGGGCCTCGCGGTTGGTGGCCAGGTGAGTAGGCGGCTGGTCCGACAAGGAACCCGTTCCGCCGCCAGCCGAAGACGCGGGCTGGCCCAAGCCCACCTGGAGAACGGGAAGCCGCGCGGCGTGCATCGCATCCACCGCGGCGCGGTGGTGCGGCAGCCGCCAGTCGTACTGCGTCACCAGGATACCGAGCGTCTCGATGTTGCGGTTGAGCTCGTGCTTGATCTGCTCCAGTGTGGCGAGGAAGAACCACAACGCCCGCAGGTCAGGGATGTGCGGTTGCGTTGGCACAAGTACTGCCTGCGCGGCGGTTAACGCGTTCACGCTCAGCGGTCCGAGGCTGGAGGGGCAATCGAGGATCGCAACGTCGAAATCATCAGCCACCGTGCTGAGGATCTTGCGCAGCACATCTTCGCGCCCCATACGCGAGATCAATCCGAGTTCAGCCGCGGCAAGCGCCAGATCGGATGGAGCCAGGAAGAGGTAGAGCCCGGGGACAATCTCGCGCAACGTGTCCCACAGCGGCACGACGCCGGGGAGGGCGCCGCCAAAGACTTCGGCCATGCTCATCCCGGCCGCGCTCTCGACTCCGCAGAATGCCGTCAGCGTGGCCTGCGGATCGAGGTCGACCAGCAGCACCCGCCGGCCGCGTTCTGCCAGCGCGGCGCCGAGGGCGTGCACGGTGGCGGTCTTTCCTACTCCGCTCTTGTGGTTGGCGACGGCGATTGTGCGCAAGGTCAGCAGCTCATTCCAGTCGCGAGCCGGCAACCGGCGCGGCGCTGGCTGCACGGTTGGCTCGCGCTTCTCTCGGGCGCGGGGCTGCGTCTCCTCCTCGCGCACGCCTCGCAATGCCTCGGCGTCCATTATGCTTCAGCTCCCTCTCGCTGCAAGGGCCGTCACGGCGCGCCGCCGCGCTCGGGTACCGCCTGTCGGCCGCAACTCCCGCCTCCAAGCTAGCACACTCCCTCACGCAGCTGACTTACACCCGGCTTGCAGTTCATGCCGCCTCTTCATCCTGTGCCGCCGGCCGGGCTCGGCGCCAGCAGGCCGGCCAACGCGCCCACGGCCCCGGAGCCGATGGCCAGGAGGAGTTCGGGAATCGTCCGACCATTCATGGCCAGAAGGATCGCTCCCCCCACCGCGCCCAGGATCGCCAGCGCCAGCGCCCCGACCACGATCCTGTAGATCCACACATCCGTCTGCAGCGGTTCCGCCAGCCCAGCGATCGCGCCGGCCGGATCATCCTTGACGCGGGCCGCCAAAGCGGGATCAGCTTGCAGCGCAGCCGCCAGCTGCCCGAGCGTCGCTATCCTCTTCCCCATAGCGCCCCCTCCTTCCGCTACGTCGATCCGTCAGACACCTACCCCAGCGAGCCGATCGCCTTCTCCACCGCCTCGAGGATCTCGCCCGACCGGACGAGCTGCTTCATGGTGTTATGATCAGGATACAGCGGCCTGTCCTCTTCGAGATGTGCGACGTGCTTCCGGATGACCTCACGGGCCACAGCCACTCCCCGGCCGGGCGTGTGAGTCCTGAAGTCGAGACCCTGCGCCGCCGCCATGAACTCGATCCCCAGCACCCCGTAGGCGTTGTCCAGGATCTGACCGTTCTTGAGGGCGGTGTTCATACCCATCGAGACGAAGTCCTCCTGGTCCGCCGCTGCAGGAATCGAGCCAATCGAGGCCGGGGCAGACAGGATCCGCTGCTCGACGATCAGCATGTCGGCCGTGTACTGGCTGAGCATCATGCCGGAGAACATCCCGGCACCCTTCGTGAGGAAGGCAGGCAGCCCGACGCTGAGCGCGGGATTGGTCAGCCGGTTCAACCGCCGCTCAGAGAGGACGCACACCATGGTGATCGCCGCTCCGACCATGTCCATCGGCAACGAGACCGGCGTACCCTGGAAGTTGGCGCCGGTCAACGTCAGCCCCGCCTCGGGAAGGAAGATCGGGTTGTCGCCCACGCCGTTGAGCTCTGTCTCCACCTGGGCGCGGGCAAAGGCCAGCGCATCGTGCACCGCGCCGATCACCTGCGGCGAGGAGCGCATCGAATACGCATCCTGCACCTTGCTCTTCAGCTTCCCCGTCACGAGGTCGGAACCCTCAATGCACCTCAGGATAGCCTGTGACGATCGCATCGCGCCCGGGAACCCGCGTGCCTGGTGCAGCCTGAGGTCGTACGGCTTCATATTGGCCAGGAGTGCCTCAAGCGAGATGGCACACGCGATCTCGGCCTGCTTGAGCCAGCGCTGCATGTCATACAGGTGCAGAGCGCTCATTCCCGTGAGCAGGTTCGATCCGTTGATCGTGGCCAGGCCGTCGCGCGCCTGCAGGTCCGGAATGGGGATGCCTGCCCGCTCCATGGCCTTGCGGCCCGGCAAACGTTCTCCCCGGTAGAACGCTTCACCTTCCCCCATCAGCAGGAGGGCAATCTGAGACATCGGGGCCAGATCGCCGGAGGCGCCGACGGATCCCTTCTGACACACGACTGGCGTCACGCCCTTGTTCAGCATCTCCACTAGTGTCAATGTGATCTCGGGCCGGCAGCCGGAGTTGCCATGCGCGTGGACGTTGATCCGGGAGGCCATCGCCGCCCGGACGTGGTCCTCGGGCGCGGGATCCCCGATGCCGGCAGCGTGGTTGTAGATCAGGTAGCGCTGGAACTCACGGACCTGCTCATCATTCAAGACAATCTCGGAGAACTCCCCGATCCCCGTGTTGACCCCGTACATGATCTCGTGGGACCGGATCTTCTCCTCGAGCATGCTGCGGCAGATCCGGATGCGCTCCAACGCTTCGGGAGCAAGGCCCACCGCCTCCCGGTCTCGTGCAATTCGCACAAGCCGATCGATGGTCAATCCCGCGCCACTCAAGACGACCGTCATTCCACTCTCCTCTGGTCTGGCGCCCAACGCGCCGCAGTCGATACGGCTCAGATTCTAGGCTCAGTGGGCGCGGACTACAAGGCATGGCCTCCGACCCGTGGTCAGCCGAGGATGACTGGACGCATGCGCGCATGTGACCTTATAATGAAGAAGAACGAGTCGGGTGCAGCGAACCGACTGCGTGCCCCATCGAGGCTCAGCCGTGCCCAGCACTTCCCCCACCATGGAGAGCCTGACCCGCCTTGCTATGGACGAGATCTGCGGCGTGTTTGGGCTGCCGCCCGAGGCCCATTGGCGTGGGCTGATCGAGACGCTGTTCCTCCGCACGGCGCGCAGCTTCGCCTCGTACGGGGCGGCGTTCGACCAGAAGGTTGCCCAGTGGGGACTGGACGGCGCGGCGCGTTGGGCGGTACCCCTGTTCGCCAGCGATGTGCAAGCGGATGGCATGGAGTCGATCCCGGCGAGTGGGCCACTGCTCGTCGCCGCCAATCACCCGGGATCGGTGGACGCGCTGGCCATCACCTCTCTCATCAGGCGAAGGGATCTCAAGGTTGTGGCCAGCGGGCTGGGATTCCTGCGCCACTTGCCGGAACTCAGCCGGCACCTGATCTTCGTGCCGCGCTACGACACCCAGGGCCGCATGGGGGTCGTCCGCTCGGTGATTCACCACCTGATGGATGGTGGCGCAATCCTGATCTTCCCCGGAGGCAACATCGAGCCGGACCCAGCCGTCCTGCCCGGAGCCCCGGATGCCCTGGGGGCTTGGTCGCAGAGCCTGGACGTGGTCCTCCGTCGAGTCCCCCAGGCACAGGTCGTGATCTCGATCGTGAGCGGCGTGTTGTCGCGCGCCGCGTTGCGCAACCCCCTATCCCCATTCGTCCGCTCGATGCGGGACCGCCAGAAGGTTGCCGAGATCATCCAGGTCGGCGCCCAGATGCTGCTGCGCACGCCCCTGGGCGTCGAGCCCCGCGTGACCTTCACCCGCCTGCCAGCCGCGGAGTCGCGCGAGACCCGCATGATGCAGCTCACGGCTGCTGCTCGCCGTCAGATTGAAGAACACTCCTCACGCTGGCAGGGGCAGACGGCCGATCACCGGCCGCTGACCGCCTGAGCCGCAGGTTCCCCGAATCACGTTCTGCACAGCAAGGTTCTGGATTCTCCACAAGGCCGAGAAACATGCCGCCTGCTCCATCGTGTGCAGAGGCCCCGCCTCCCGACGACGGGAGGCATTGCAGGCGCGGGGGCAAGGCCATCACGCGGCCGGGGCAGATCGGTGTCCAGGTGCTACGGCGCGCGGAACCATCCAGGGTCTAGGCCAAAGGAGGGCTGGCGAGGTGGAACCGACGAGTCGCTGAGGGCGGCCGACTAGGCCGCGTCACTGAACCCGAGAGGCAGCTGCACTGCGCGGCGCTCCGGACGCACAGGTGCGGCGTGCGTGTGGGAGAAGCGCGGATGCCGCGCGGCCGCCAGGTTCACAAAGCGCGACAACATGGCGCCGT
>JAPLGR010000667.1 GCA_026390045.1 Chloroflexota bacterium
TTCGATCAGATCCAGGTCCTCGACCGTCAGCCCGGCTCGCTTCAGCGCCTTGCGAGTCGCCGGGATGGGCCCGTAGCCCATGGTGCGAGGGCTGACGCCGGCCACGCCGGAACCGACCCAGCGGGCCAGCGGCTTGAGGCCGAGTTCCTTCGCCTTCTCCTCAGACATCAGGAGCAGAGCGGCGGCCCCGTCGTTGATCCCGCTGGAATTGCCCGCTGTCACGGTACCGTTGGCGCGGAAAGCAGGGCGCAGCCGCGCAAGGTCCTCGGCGGTCGTCGCCACCCGTACGCTGCCGTCTTCACCGACCGCAATGCGAGGGTGCTCGTCGGTATCCACGGTGACCGGAGGGCCTTTCCGCTGGGGAACGGGTACCGGCACGATCTCATCTTTGAAGCGGCCTGCGGCAATAGCCGCCGCGGCCTTCTTCTGGCTCTCGAACGCGAACGCGTCCTGCTCTTCACGGCTGATATGCGTCTCTTCATAGATGTTCTCCGCCGTCTCGCCCATGCCCTCCAGCGGGAATACCTGCTCCATCTTCGGATTGGGATAGCGCCATCCGATGGTCGTGTCGTACATGGTCACGTTTCCCCAGGGGAAGGCCTGCGCCGGCTTGGGAACCGACCAGGGCGAGCGGGTCATGCTCTCCACTCCGCCGGCGATGAAGACGTCCCCCTCCCCGCACCTGATCGCCCTGGCGGCCTGGTTGACCGCATCCAGGCCCGAGGCACACAGCCGATTGAGCGTCACACCGGCCACATCGAAGGGATAGCCGGCAAGCAGAAGCGCCATTCGGGCGACGTTTCGGTTGTCTTCCCCGGCCTGGTTGGTGCAGCCCATGTAGACATCCTCGACCAGGCCTGGCTCGATGCCCGCACGGGAAACAACCTCTCGCAGCACGAGCGCCGCCAGGTCATCCGGTCGGACACTCGCCAGCGCTCCACCCTGTCTGCCGACCGGGGTGCGCACTGCCTCGACGATCACCGCCTCTCGCATGTATCCTCCTCCCTCACTTACGGGCGGACAGCGACCGCCTCTGGGGCGTTCGCCTCTTGACAGCCGGCTTCCCAGCCGTGATCTTGGGCGCCTTCTCCAAGACCGTCTCGACGAAGGTTTCTGCCTCGCCAACCAGCATCTCGTGGTATTCCTGGAACAACTGCGTGGCTCTTCCGCCCAGCCAGTCCTCGGGCAGCAATTCGAGCGGGAGATTGGGGTCTACATACGGTGACGAGAGATACTCCTCGATCAACTTGAAACGCCGCACGAAACAGGCCTCTGGCTGCAGACGATGGCCGGCCTTGATTCGGGCTTTGTCCTGCTGATACAGGGGCTCGTAGCGGGCGATGAGCGCGGCGTGGTACTTACGCAGTCGCTTCAGGTTCCAGCAGCGCGCCACGATCTCCGCGTCGCTGGAGAAGTCCCGATGCTCGGCGGTGAAGAAATCCACGTAGGGGCGGATGTTGAAGGCATTCACCACCTGCTCAACCTCATCATGCAGATCCCGGGGAGAAATCCAGGTGGCGTGATTCAAAGCGCCGAAGCCGAGCCAGCGCAGCTGGCGGACCATCTTGCGGCGGAGATGCCGCTTGGCCTCAGGGATGGAGTAGACCAGCACATGCCAGCGCCCGTCCCACGGGTCGGCGCGGGGTTGGAAGATGTGCTGCGCGCCCTCCTCGAGAAGTCTGATGGATTTCGGAGTGAGGGAATAGAAGCTGTAACGGCTTGCCGTTCGGCTCTTCAGCCAGCCCTTGCGGGCCATGCGCGAGAGCGTGGAGCGGACGGCCTGTCCCGATAGGCCAATCGGACGCAGCAGCCTGATCAGGCTGCCGATCCATGCCTCTCCGCCTCGGTAGCGGATATAGTCCCCGTACAGCGTGAAGACCATATCCTGCGAGTGAGACACGTCCGCCTCCCCTGATCGGGCAGGGGGTCCCGCCTCGCCCGCAAGCCTGGATTCCGGCTCGGGCTCCGGGTCGGGACCTTCAAGACGGCCAGGACAGCATGCGCACCAGCGGCCGGCTTGCGCTCTATGTCAATATATGTCACTCGACGGGCGATACGACATCATTATAGCATATGTTGTCGGCGAGTCAATTGGAGCCGACCGAGCGGGCAGACAGCCTCCTCTCAGGAAGGCCGCTTTCAGCCCCCGGGCCGACGGCGGGGGCGGAGGTCCAGCGTCCTCACCCTGAACTCCTCCGCGCGAAACACGCCGCGCCCGGATACCGGGCGCGGCGTCGTCAGCCTTCCGCGGGTGTTTGCCTGCCTCAAGGACCCCGTTGCAGGGCTTGCGTCAGCCGCGGCACCACTTCGTACAGGTCGCCCACGATCCCGTAGTCCGCCATCGCGAAGATCGGGGCGCTCTTGTCCTTGTTGATTACCAGAATGACCTTCGAGCCTCGGATACTGGCTGCATGCTGGATCTGGCCCGACAGGCCTACGGCCACGTACAGCTGAGGGCGCACTGCCTTGCCCGAGATCCCGATCATGCGATCTTCCGGGATCCAGCCGAACTCATAGGCCAATGGGCGTGTTCCCGCCAGCTCGCCCTCCAATGCCTTCACCAGGGCCTCGATGATCTGAAGGTCCTCCCGCTTTTCCACCCCGCGTCCGATGCAAACGACTCGTTCGGCCTGTTCGATGTTGGCCGCCCCGACTTGCTTCTTCTTGTGCTCAACTACTCGGGCCCGCGATGCCGTGAGGGCCATCGGCACCCTGACAACAGCACCGTCCACCTTGGCGTCGGCCTGAGCCACCTCAAAGGTCCCGGGCACAACGGCGATGACGGCCTTCGGACTGGTGATGGCCACTTCCCTGACCGTGTTGCCGCCCAGCGAGTAGCGCCGCACCAGGAGACGACCTTCATGCACCGCCAGGCCAAGAGCTTCCGTGACGGAGCCTGCCTCCATCTTCTGTGCCAAGCGCGGCGCCAGGGCCCGACCTCGGCGTGTCGAGCCGATCAGCACCAGGTCCGCCTCGGCTTGCGTGGCGATCTGAGCCAGTGCCTGAGCGCACGCGTCCGTCTGTTGCTCCCCCAGCATGGAATCCTCAGCCACGAAGACCTGCTCCGCTCCGTGGGCGAAGTACACCTCGGCCCGCTCAGCTGAGCCCGGTCCCAGGAGGGCCACTGCGACAGACAATTGGCGCGCCCTTGCGATCTCCCTGGCACCGGCCAGCAGTTCCAGCCTGACCGCTTCACGCTCTGAATAGACCAGCGTGCTGCTCATGTCTTCAAGACCCCCTCATGACGAAGGGCTTTGACCACTTCCACGATGCCCTCCTCCGGATCTTCGTAGACGAGACCCTTGCGGGCCTGCTCTGGAGCCCGGTTGCTGAGGGTTTGCACCTTGGCCGCCCCGGCGCCCACCATGTCCGCGGTTACGCCCAGATCACCTGCGGTCCATTGCTGAACCGGTTTCTTCGCCGCCTTCAAGATCGCTGTGAGGGATGGCAGGCGCGGCTCGTTCAGTTCGCTCGTGACGCCGACGACGGCAGGCAGGTCTACCTCGACGACCTCGAGCTCATCCTCAAGGTCCTGTGTCACTCGGATCCCGCCGCCTTGGAGGATCTCCAATTCCCTCACGCAGGTGACCTGCGGAACGCCGAGCAGTTCCCCCAGACGGGCCGGGACTTCTCCGCTGTATTCGTCGGCGGAGCCTTCGCCCAGAAGCACCAGATCCACGTCCCCTAGCTTCTGGATCGCCGTCGCCAGCAACCGCGCCGAACCGCCACTATCGGCTCCCTCAAACGCAGCATCGATCAACAGGACGGCCTCATCCGCGCCCATGGCCAGCGCCTCTTTGACCGTGTCCTTCAGCTTGGCCGAACCTGCGGCCACCACCGTCACCTTTGTGGTCTGGTCGGCCTCCTTGATCCGCACCGCAGCTTCCAGCGCGTTCTTGTCGAAACCGCCGAACTTCACCGGAAGCCCCTCCAGCACGGGCTCACGGGTTTCCGGCCTGATGCGGATATGCTCAAGGTCGACCACCTGCTTCATGCAAACGGCGATGTGCATCGACACTCCCTTCTATCCGAAGCGATACTGCACGCCGTGGCCGGCTCTCGGGTAGATCCACTTGAGTGCCCCCTCCCGGCAGGCGATGAGGCATGTGCCGCACTCCAGGCAGCCCTCGAAATCCGCTTGTATCCTCCCCTGCGGATCCAGCGTGTACAGATGCGCCGGACAGACGGTCAGGCAAGACCGAAGCCGGCACGCGCGCTGGCACACCTCGTGATCGATCACGATGTGCGTCTGGTCGTCGATCTTGAACACGTTCAGGCCGAGCTTGGCCTCGATGTTCATCGGCAGATCCCTTAGAGCGCCTTGAGCGCCGCCAGGAGATCCCGGATGGCGCTGACGCCCGGCAGGCCTGCGCGCACTGCCCGCAGGACGGTCCTCGAGAACTTCTCTTTGGGATGCGCGCCAATCCAGAACAGCTCCTCGAGCATGCCCGTCGCCACCTGCGGATAGACCTCAAACAGGCGGGGGTTCTCCAGGAAAGCAGGCAAGTTCCTGAAGGTCTCCAGATCGCGGATCACAAAGGACTCCCGCAGCGTCCGGTCATACTGCGCCAGCGCTGTGGCGGAGTAGTCGCCCGCTTTGCGGGCCTGTAGAATGGTCCGTGCCGCCATCGCGCCCGAGGCCAGGGCGAAGTCCATGCCGCGCACTGTGAGGCCCAGGTTCTGCGAGAGGCCGGCGGCGTCTCCCACTACCAGCATCCCATCCCGGTGGAACTTGCCCACCGACCGCAGCCCGCCCTCGAGAATGGCGTGGGCCGAGTACTCGACGGAGCGCCCACCATCAATCAGGGGGCGGACTTCGGGCCGATTCTTGAACGCCTCCAGCATGTCGTGAGGCTCAGTGGGATTGCCGCCATTGCCCCGCTGCATCAGGTCCCGGATGCTGACGACCAGACCCAGAGACAAGCTGTCCTTGTTGGTGTAGAGGAATCCCCCGCCCATCATGCCTTCGGTCAGTGAGCCGAAGAACAGCTGGGCCGCGCCCTGTCCCTTCTCCAGGCCGAAGCGCTCCTCGATCCTCTCCGCCGGAAGCTCGATGATCTCCTTGACGCCGAGAGCGTAGTCCCTGGGTTCCGGATTGGCGCGCAACCCGGCCTCTCGGGCAAGGAACCCCAAGGCACCCTCCGCCAAAACCACGACTTCGGCTTGGACATCCGCGTCGCCCGAGCGGACGCCAATCACGCGGGTGCCCT
>JAPLGR010000417.1 GCA_026390045.1 Chloroflexota bacterium
CCTTGCATGCCTCGAGTTAACAAAAGACCGCCCTGCGAACGGCCGGGGCGGGGTCTTCCGTAGCGGCTTTCACCCCCATCATACCAGGAAGCAGGGCGGCCTTGGAACCTGGCCTGCAGGCCTAGGCCCCCTGTCGTCAAGCACCTTGCGATAGACGTTGGTCTCCCAGCGCTGGAAGCCGAGTGCCAGGTAGAGCTGATTGGCCTCCACTCGGGAGGGATTGGAGGTCAGGTCGAGCAAATGGGCTTGTTCTTCTCGGGCCGCCTCCATTGCATGCAGCATGAGGGCCTTTCCCAGGCCAAGCCCGCGCTGGGACTGTGAGACGACGAGGTCCTCGATCCGGGCACGCAAGCCCGTCGGCACTCGGTAGAAGACGAGGGCCACTGCTCCTTGAATGGCACCATCGGACGATCGAGCAACGAACAGGTGTACCCGGTGGTCGCTCAGCATCGCTGTCAACTCAGCCGCGGAAGGCGGCTCCAGCCCCGGGCTCAGCTGCGGGACCAGGCGGCCCATCGCCTCTGCGAACTCGGGGGTGAGGCGCGTGATGCGTTCGATCATGAAGCCGCTCTCAGGGCGTTCTTGATCAACACAACGATCAGCCCCCTGGCTGGACGGGCGGCACAGGCCGGAACGGCTACAGGTGAGTGATCAGAATGCGGGCGCCGATGAAGAGCAGCACCAGCCCGCCCACGATCTCCATGCGTTTGCCGAACGCGGTCCCGAGTCGCTGCCCGACCGTGAGCGCGGCCAGCGACAAGCCCGATGGCGAGTACCGGGAACACGATCGGGTAGCCCAGCACGGCGATGCTAAGGCCGGCGGCGGCATCGATGCTGGTGGCGATGGAGAGCATGATCAGCGTCAGCCCGCGCGTGGGATCGACCGAACGGGTTTCTGCTCGCGGGTCGAGGCCTGAAGCGATCATCCGCAATGCGACGAAGGCGAGCAGGACGACCGCCACCCAGTGGTCGACGCTGGCTATGAGGTGCTCCAGGCCGGTTCCCGCCGCCCAGCCGGCCAGCGTCATCAGTCCCTGAAACAGTCCGAAGTGGAAGGCGATGCGGAAGATGGGATGTGTGGAACCGGCGTGGCCGCCGGTGCCCACACCGAGCGAGACGGCGGAGGCGTCCATGGCAAGCGCGACGGCGAGGAGAAGCGTCTCGAGGATCGACATGGTTGCCAGGGCGCATTCTACCCGCTCTGACGCAACGCGTGGGATCGCCGCGTTGGGCCGGAGCGGAGGCATGCTTGCTTGACACCTTCCGGCGCGCCGCTTAGAATGAGCCCGCTTGCCGAGATAGCTCAGTTGGTAGAGCACGCGACTGAAAATCGCGGTGTCGCCAGTTCGATTCTGGCTCTCGGCACCAGAAGACGCGCGAAGCACCAAGGCGGGTGCTTCTTCCTTTGCCGGAGCGCAACTCAGCGAGGCCACACACGCGGCATCGGCCTTCCCTGCGGGCATTCATGCAGGCGGTTCAGCCAGCAGGCTTGTTCTCAGAACGAGAGTCTGATCGGGGAATGTTGTGCATGCCTCTCAGTCTCTCCCGTAAATCGTCCAGCGGGTGAAGTCCGCCGGCCTCGTCCTCGAAGTACCAGTGCTCCCACCCATTGCACGGGCAGCCGCCCATCAGGTGTCGGCCAGCCTGATGGATCGAGCCCTCGAAGCCATCCAGGAGCAGGTGGCCGTCGGCGCGCAGCTGCGCGGTTCGCTTGCGGTCGCCTCGGAAGAACAAGACCTGGCCAGCCCGCAGCAGCCCGGCCTCGAGGAGCGATCCGACCGAGACGCGCGGCGCAGACCGGCGCCGGTCACGCACGTCAAGCACCTCCGGCAAGTCCGACTCCGGCTCGATGCCCCGAAGTCGCGCCCGCGCCAACTCCACATACTCGGCTCGACTCTCGATGCCGAGGTAGTGGCGGCCGAGGCGGCGAGCGACAGCGCCAGTCGTCCCTGATCCGAAGAACGGATCGAGGACCACGTCCCCCGGGTCGGTCGTAGCCAGCAGCACGCGGTAGAGCAGCGACTCAGGCTTCTGCGTCGAGTGTGCGCGCTTCCCGTCTGCCTTCAGCCGCTCGGTACCCGAACACAGCGGCAGCATCCAGTCACTGCGCATCTGCAGTTCGTCATTCAGGGCCTTCATCGCATGGTGATGGAAGGCGTACCGAGCGCCGCGCGACTTGCAGGCCCAGATGAGCGTCTCGTGCGCATTGGTGAAACGAACGCCGCGGAAGTTGGGCATCGGATTCGACTTGAGCCAGATCACGTCGTTCAGGATCCAGTAGCCAAGGTCTTGCAGGATCGAGCCGATGCGGAAGATGTTGTGATAGGTCCCGATGACCCACAACGCCCCATCGTCCCTCAGGACGCGGCGGCAGCCCCCCAGCCAAGCGCGGGTAAACGCGTCGTAGTCAGCAAGCGATTCGAACTGATCCCAAGCATCGTCCACCGCCTGGACCCGGGTCATGTTGGGGCGATACAGGTCCTGCGACAGTTGCAGGTTGTATGGCGGATCGGCAAACACGAGGTCGACGCTGGCCTCGGGAAGTTCGGCCAGCGCCGTGCGGCAGTCGGCATGCAGGATCGTATCGAGCGGCAAAGGTGATCCGGCCGGCGGGGCGGCACTCATCGGCTGACGACGCCTCCAGTCCACAAGTCTAGCATCCGCGGTGTTCCCTGGGGACGACAGGG